>JAFZYX010000081.1 GCA_017616055.1 Ruminococcus sp. | reverse complement strand
TCGCCTACTGTTACTCCTTCAAGAGTTGCATCCTTATCCTCAGCTGCAAGTACGAATGTTGCCTTGCCTGCTGACTCTGGGATCGGCTCTGCTCCAAGTGCCTTCTTGTCAAGTGTTATTGTGGACTGTGCATCCTCAACTACAAGGTGACCGTTCTCGTCAACATAAGCCTTTCCGTCTGTTACGGTGCTTACGTCCTTTACCTTACCGTTTTCAACTGTGAATGTGAACTTTGTTACGGTTGTGTAGCCGTTTGGAGCTACTGTCTCCTCTAGGCTGTACTTGCCGTCCTTGAGTCCTGTGAACTTAGCACTGTTACCCTCGAACTCTACTGACTTATCCTTATCTGTAAGTGTCTTAGCCTTGTCGCCTTCACCTACTGTTACGTTTTCAAGGTTCTTATCCTCGTCCTCTGCTGTAAGTACAAATGTTGCCTTGCCTGCTGACTCTGGGATCGGCTCTGCTCCAAGTGCCTTCTTGTCAAGTGTGATAGTTGACTTGTTGTCTTCAACTACAAGGTGACCATCTTTGTCTACATAAGCCTTTCCGTCTGTTACGGTACTTACATCTGTTACCTTGCCGTCCTTGACTGTGAATGTGAACTTTGTTACTGTTGTATATCCGTCGGGAGCTACTGTCTCCTCTAAGCTGTACTTGCCGTCCTTGAGATATTCAAGCTTAGCATTGTTGCCGTCAATCTTAACTGACTTTGTATCCTTTGCTGTAGCCTCACCGCCATTGATCTTTACTCCCTCAAGAGTATTCTCCTCGTCCTCTGCTGTAAGTACGAATATTGCCTTGCCAGCTGACTCCGGGATAGGTTCTGCGCCAAGTGCAAGCTTATCGAGGTTGATGATAGGAGCGTCCTTAACTGTAATCTTCTTTCCGTCTTCTGACTTCTCTGTAACACCGTCTGTAACTGCACTAACATCTGTTACGATACCATTCTTAATAGTAAATGTAAACTCTGAAATGGTTGAATAACCTGCCGGAGCAGTATCCTCCTTCAATGAATACATACCGTCCTTGAGGTATTCGAGCTTTGTGCTGTTACTTGCAAAGGTAGCAGACTTCACATCTCCGAGAGCTTCCTCGCCATTTATCTTCACACCGTTGAGTGAACCGTCAGCGTCCTTTGCCGTGAGAGTAAACTCAGCTGTGCCGTCTGTTATCATCTTGCCGCCGAGATCTGTCTTGTCAATTGAAATTACTGGAGCATCTTCAACTACAAGGTGACCGTTCTCGTCAACATAGGCCTTACCCGTAGTAACTGCTGATACGCTAGTTACCTTGCCTTCCTTTACTGTAAATGTAAAGTCGCTTACTACTGAATAGCCAAGAGGTGCGGTGTCCTCTCTAAGAGTATATGTACCATCCTCGAGACCTGTAAAGGTTACTGTATTTCCGTCAAAAGGCTCTGTCGACTTAACTGCGCCAAGAGCAGTTCCATCATTGATGATAACGCCACTAAGAGTTGCACCATCATCGTTTGCAGTAAGTGTGAACTTAACCTTTCCTGCGGACTCAGGAATCTCAGTTGCGCCAAGCGACTTCTTATCAAGTATAATAGTATTCTTCTTGACATTGAGAACTGCTTCGCTTGTCTTAGTGCTTATAACATTCTTGTCAGCGTCCATCTCAACGATAACGCCGTCCTTAATAACAATAGTCTTTGAAGCTGCTGCTTCGTATCCTGCAGGAGCCTTTATCTCCTCAAGGAGATACTCACCGTCATAAAGTCCCTCAAATGTCTTTGGATTTGAAACCTTTGTGTTCCACTCAGTCGATTCACCAACTTTAAGAGCATCGCCTGAAATTTCAGCGGGGAGCTTCTTCTCTGAAGCCTTCTTAAATGTGAGCTTCATGTCAGCTCCGTCATTTGTTCCCTCTGGAGTTGTATTGCCATCTGTGCCAAAGAATTTGCTGAACTCAATCTTTGAAATATCATCAAGGATTATAAGCTGGCTTCCATCCTCCGAAATCTTGTACTTTCCAGTTGTCTTAGCATCGGTAACCGTTACCTTTCCGCCTGCAACATTGAAGCTAAACTCTGATACCACTTTGGTGTAACCGTTTGGAGAAGCTGTCTCGACAAGAATATAATCACCGTCATCAAGACCGATGATGTCGATAGAGCCTCCTGTGAACTCGCAAGCTTTTCCACCATCTGTAAGTTCAAGAAGCTTTTCGAATTTTACCTCAGGAACAGAAGCACCTTCTTCAACGTCTACTGTATAGATGCTTCCATCATCAAATTCGATAACATATGTTCCATTGAAGATACCTTTAATTTCAACTGTATCTTCCGATACTGTCCCCTTGTACTCATATGTGTTCTTGCCAGAAGAAGAAACAACCTTTCCGTCTACAGTCACATTCTTGAATGTGGCACCACGGACAGTATACTTTTGACCATTTGTAAGATCATTTATCTTTATACCACTGGTTCCGCTGAGAGCATCATGTGACTTGCTCACCTTTTCGGAAAAATCAACGCTGTCATCCGTTGTTGTTAGGGCGCCCAGTGAAGTGCCATCCTTCTTCTTAAGTACGAACTCTGCACCGTCGATAATTACCGAGCCCATATCGCCCTTGCTTATCTTAACGGTATCTTTCTTATCTGTGAACTCAAGTGTATCCTTGTCTGCTGAAAGGATACCATCTGTTCTCTTGATTGTGAATGTCTTCGAACTGTCCTTTGAATAACCTGCAGGAGCACTTATCTCCTCAACAGTGTATGTACCCTCAGACAGGCCTGTGAAAACAACATCCGAACCGATAGAGTACCATTCAAACGACTTGCCGTCAGAAGCAAGATTTTCTATCTCACACTCCTTAGTCTTTGAAGGGTAAAGGTTCTTATCAGCCTTTTCACTCCAGCCCTTACCGTTAACTGCAAAGTACTTCGAGTCATGAGCCTTTACGTTCTTCATACTCTCGCCTGATGTACCCTTTAACCTAAAGAAGGCACCTTGAACAGGCTTACCGTTTTCGTCTGACTTCTTTACAGTTACTGCAAAGGCATCGTCGATAATATCAATTTCCGTATCGAGTATTCCCAATGACTTTGCTGTAACACCTGTATCAGCAGTAACAACAGAGGCATTTCCGTTGTCTATTCTTATTTCTGTCTCCTTAACAGGCTGGAAACCGTCAGGAGCTTCTTCTGTAAGTTTGTATAAACCATTTGGAAGTCCGTAAAACTCAACCGGCTTGTTGATACTAGTCCATGTGATAGAATTATCACTGTACTTCACATCACACTCAGCATTCTTATCCTGATCAGAGTATGTGCCCTTGTTTAGCTTTGCGTCCTCGATATCTTTGGCAGTAAGCGTAAGCTTAGCCCCTGTGAGGAATTCCTTTGCATACGAGCTGTTAAGGTTTCCTTCACCATCCTCGGTGACAGTCATGACATCGCTGTACTTTACAAAGCTTACCTTTGCCAGAGTACCTCCTCCGCTACCGCCTTTGTTTACAACACCGATAGTTCTGTTTCCGCCTGATGCACCGTTATCAATATACTCAACAGAATATCCGTCGGGAACATTGAGCTCCTCGGCATAATAGAAATATGTTTGACCGTTGGGGTCATTCTTATCAAGGTCATCCCATGATGCTTTCCAGTCATTGGAAGCGTTGAGTTTCTTGGAACCGAACTCCTTATAACCGATACCCGAACCGCTGATATCCTTTATCTCACCGTCAGCAACATCAACGACGTAGTCGATACTTCCTTTTTTAAATGTATAAGAACCGTCTGCCAGATAGGATTCTACAGCGTCAGTGACCGGTAAAAAGATTGGCTCCTCAGGACCGAAACCAAACTTAGAAACGATAATGCTTGAATCGCCTTCGGTATTGACTTCCTTTAAAGCAGCTCCGTCCTGATAGGTGAAGTGAGTATCTGTCTTTCCAGCCTCTCTAACAGCTTCAGCAAAGTCCTCATACTTGTTGACCACGTAACTTTCATATGTTATATCTACAAGACCTGCTTTTTTGGAACGATAGAGAGCGACCTCGACTTCATCGTCTTCATGATCGACACCTTCATCCTCCCATGTCTTTTTAACGGAAATACTTACCTGAGACTTTTCGCTTACAGGATTCATGAAAGGCGCCATATGTGTCTCGTTTGTGAGAGTAATCTTGTCAGCGATAATAGTACCGCTCATATTGTTTGGAACTACCTCACAGTCAGGAGCGAGCACACATCCCCAAGGCTCAAGTTTTTCTCCATAATTGTAAAGCACCTTAGTGCCCTCTGAATTAGCATTGAAGAAATTGTAAATTATATTCGTTCCGCTGAGAGCACTCTCCTCAGAATTAACGAGCTTATAAGAGGGATCATAAGCTGATTCGTATGTCCACTCGGGTGACCATACAAACTCTTTCTTGCCCTGAAGGTCAATATTAACTACAAGTGTCTGATCATCCAAGAACTGACCATCCTTGAAGTTGATTCCTGCAACTTTCATGTTTTTGTAGTTATCTGCCTCGTCAGCACTGAAGTTGAGCACGTTAGTACCACTCGGATTCAGCGTGAGGGTACCGATATATGCGGACTGATTTGCAGGATCATTGGCGTAATCGGGATTTTCCACCAACTTTAGGTCTGCATAGCTTTTTTCAAAGCTTGCGTAATTTTCCGAACGAGTTTCATAATTACCCTTTTCGACCTCAAAATCAATAAGGCCTCCACCTGCATGCGCAAGGTAGGAGCTTGAAGAAAATTCTCCACCCGGCTGCAGCTTAACATAGTAACTGTCAGCCTGAGGAAGATCAACTCTTACAAACGCATACTTATTTGTATCATGAGGATAATCCAGATTAGCCTTTTCTATTTCCATGTATCCATAGCCGAATACATATTCGCCCTTTTTTACAGACAATTCGCAATTCTCAGGGAAGAAAAAGTCACTCATTTTACCAAGCGAAAACTCCTTGTAACCTTCCGCTTTGGCTTTGTTTTCGTACTCTCCGCCCTCTTTGAACACAAACGAATCCCTGACAACGTTAAGAAGTCGTCCTGTGCCTGCAGTATTAAGCTGTCCATGATTTGAACCGACGATATAGTTTGGTGTAGCAATGTTTCCGTTGATGTGAGCTCTGTCGTTTGTAGTTTCAATGGTATCAAAAGCAAACAAATGAAAATCGCCTGCAATACCTAGCGGGTTATTCCTGAACCACATCGTTTCCTCGTAAGGTGTGTCAATTATTGGCAGTCCATCAGCTGCCTCAGCTGCATAAGCCTGCATTCCGACGCATGACGGCAGAATGTAGCTCAATGCCACAACTCCTGAGGTAACGCCGCTTACCAGGCGTTTACCCAAAGATTTTTTCATTATCGATCCATCCTTTCTTTAAATGTTGATTGTTAATTGTTTTTCCACAATTTCCCCGTAACTGTATCCTTCCGCCTGTACGCGTTTTGATATATTTACAGAATTTTGCATTTTATATTATAACACAACTATATACAAATTGCAATATTTTAAGTTCAACTAATATTAGAAATTATTAATGATACTTTTGTGCATTATTTTACAATATTACCACTTTCTTCAAATTTTGAAAGCCTGTTGCTTGATGCTTTGCGATGATACGCCAAATGGCCATACCAATTTTAGTGTAGTCTTTAAAACTAAATTTATTTATGCTCAAGAGCAACAATTACAGATAGTATTATCATTTTATTATATATACATATATATTTTTTTAATTTGTTCAGTTTGCACTATCAAACAATAAATTTCAAGCAAAACTTCAGCAAAAAAGCTATTTACTTTATTTGCAAAACATGATATCATATTCATGTTGTATTATATCCTCACACGAGGAATAGTAACAAGGAGGAAATTTGAAAATGAAGAGTTTTAAGTTTGATGTCAAAAGCATGGTATTGCTTGGCTTGCTGACTGCGGTCATAGCTGTGTTCTCGTTCACACCAATCGGTTCTATTCCTGTAGGTCCGCTTGTAATTACGCTGAACATTATTCCTATTGCCATCGCAGCAATTTCGCTAGGCCCTGTTGGAGGCGCAATCATTGGCGGAGTCTTTGGTATATTCAGCTTTTTACAGTGCTTCGGTATCGGTATTCCAAGCGGTATGGGAGCGATACTCGTAGAAATCAATCCGTTTTTTGCCTTTATACAGCGTTTCGTTCCTCGTCTTCTTGACGGTTTCCTTGCGGGTCTCATTTTTCAAGGAATTACAAAACTTACAGATGCACGTTTCTCTTGTTTCATTACAGGTTTCTTTACAGCTCTTATGAATACAGCATTTTTTATGCTGTCACTTGTTTTCTTATTTGGAAGCACAGAATACGTTCAGGGACTTATGAAAGGTAAGAGCATTATACCTTTCATTATCAGTTTCGTAGGCGTAAACGCACTTGTAGAAATGATAGTATGTACATTCATTACAGGCGCTGTTGGTACAGCCCTATTTAAAGCAAAACTCATAAAAAATCCCGAGAAGTAAGAACAATCACTGCTGTAAAACAGATTTTGAGTAAAAAGCTGTCAGCGGTAAATAAGATAATTCACAATAGCCGTGCGCTTTCCCATGTACGGTTATGTAATACTTAAAGGTTTACTAATGAGTTCAACTACATCGGCTGGCTTTCCAAGCTGCCGTAATCAACACAACGTCCAAAATGTTTATCTCGACATCATTTGTAGCAATTATCAGCAATGTTTTCCTAAAGCAAGGCTGATAAATACTTACGCAAAACTCAGATACTGATTACTAAAAAGCCTTTTCCACATGGAAAAGGCTTTTTTAAGCGTTTGTGTCTGTCATATATAATATGGCATATCTACTCAAAGCTGACAAAAAATTCGATCAGCCTGAAATATATAACCCATGCATATTTTGCCAAGATCAACTGCGTAAAAATTGGTACTGCCATCTAGTTGCCCCAACACACAGCATCACCTATGGTATTCAAAGACTCAAAACTCTCTCTCTGAGGTTATGATTTTAATGTAAAAAATCAATTTTATTAATCTCTGATTAATGTTTTACCGGTTGTATAATTATCCTATTTTATAAAAAATAGTTGTGGACTTGATATTTTTTTATCACTTTTCTGGAAATCACTTTTTGCAGTCTGTTTTCTCTTGACAGTGTGCAGAATAGGTGTTAAGATTTATTTATATTTAATAAGGGGAGCATGAAAAAATGTACAACAGAGCGTTCCTTTTCAACGGTATCGGATCGAAGCCGGAAAAGCTTCTTGTAAAGCTGCCGCCTAAACTAATGGACAAGTATGAGGTTTATCTTGACGATGCATTTAGCAAACTCGGGCTAAACAAGGATCTTGAAAAAAACAAGGCATACAACGGGCGCGTTGCAGAGTGGATAATCTCTCTGATATGTGATCGTGTGGTCTTTGAATACTACATAAGCCAGGGAATAATCCCGGATATCGGTGCAGGCTACAGCTCAGGAATAGTCAGCATAAGCGGTTGTTTTGGTTCTGTGTCACATGAATTTGCTCACGGTATCATCATGATGAATCGCGCTACAATGCGCTGCCTTGAAGAGCACGACCAGAAGCTTGACATGGGGGTTGTCATCGGCTTTTCATACAGCGATATCGAGGAAATGTTCAGGGATAAGTTTTCATCCGATGAAATAATCATCGGAAGCGGAAACTCCAAATTTCACGTTATGATCAGCGGCAAGGCAGACTCGGTTGAAAAAGCCCTCACACTCTGTCAGAACGAAGGCGCGCTGAAAGCTTTCAGTTTCGGTACAGGAGTTGCTTATCATCATCCGATAATGAAGAACTATTCACAGGAGTACGTTGATTTCTGTTCTTCAACAGAGTACAAGGATCCCAAGTATCCCATCCTTTCTATCTTTGACAGAGAGGTCATGACAAAAGGAGAGCAGATACTCAGGGAAAACCAGCTTAACGTGTATACTCCTATTCGATGGGATCTTGCAATACAAAAGCTTGAGGAACTTGGTGTAACTGAGTTCTTCGACGTTAGCGCCAACGGTGCAGTCAGCAAGTTCTCACGTGTTAGCAGAAAATGTAAAATTTACACTCTTGAAGATGTGTAAGTTTTCATATATAATCTCAAGTATACCCAAAAGGGGAAAGAAATAGTTTTGGAGGTAAAAAAATGAAAGAGATTACAGAAGAAATCAGACAGGAAATCAAGGACATGATCTTTGATTATTATGCAGAAGAGTGTGAAGTTGATAAGAATGAGATCACAATGGATACAAATCCTCAGGAAGATCTCGGAAGCGATTCACTTATGTTCGTTGAGCTTATCGAGATGACAGCTGACAAGTTCGACCTCGATGTCAAGCTCCAGAGCATCGGCAAATATATGCTTAAGGCTCCTATGGAGACAATGAGTGACGTTGTTGAGATGTTCTGCAAAATATACCAGTATGGCAACGATATCGTTAACCAGTAAGCTGTAAAAATGTTAAAGTCAAATTTATCTGAGCTGCACGCCGAGGATAATATTGCTATACTTACCATTGAAAACGGTCCGAAGAATCTTATTTCCGAGCCCGAATTCATAGACCGTAAGGAGCTCCTCGGCTGGCTTGAAAACAATCCGCAGGTTGGAGCTCTTGTCATTACAGGCAAAGGCAGACATTTCTCACACGGAGCCGACGTATCAAAGTTCGGAGAGGCAGGCGAAACAGACCTTTCGTCAAAGCTTGAAAACGCAAGAGAACTTCTACGTACTATCGAAAAACTCCCTATTATAACTGCAGCCGCAATCAACGGAGGATGCTTCGGCGGCGGGCTCGAAATTGCTCTGAGCTGTCAGTTCAGGATAGCATCCCCTTCTGCTTTTCTCGGACTTCCTGAAATAATGCATGGGGTTGTTCCCGGTATGGGCGGCATGGAACGCCTTTACAGACTTCTTGGCAAGGAAAAGGCTCTCCGTATGATACTATGTGGTGAAATGATTGGCGCAAAGGATGCCCTTGACCTCGGACTCGTTACAAAACTCAGTGAAAACAAAAATTCCTTTGACGAGACAATTACTTTTGTCAAAGAACTTCTCAATGGCAAATCACTCACCCAGATCCACGCTATAATAGAAACCGTAAACCTCGCTTCTGAGGGAAACGAAGATCCCTCAAAAGGTAAGTTTGAAGCGGCACTTGCGGAGGCGTTCAAAAAATGAAAACGAGCTCTTATGAATTGACAGTGAGGGGATATGAACTTGATTCATTCGGTCACGTCAACAATGCGGTATATCTCCAGTACGCGGAAGCGGCACTGTGGAACTTCCTAAAAGTTCACGGGCTTCTATCCATAATAATAGATGCGGGAATGTTTCCCGTTATTATGGAAAGCACTCAAAGATACATACACGAGCTGAAAATGCTTGATGAAGTAAGTATAGACACTGAAGTCTCCTGCTCATGCGGTATAGTCAGCTACAAGCATAATATCTTGAACAAGAATACTGGTCTTGTTTCATGCAAAGTCAAAGGCAAGCTTGCCTTTGTCAACAATGAACGCATAATATGTGATATTCCCGAAGCAGTAAGAGCTTATCTTGAGGGGAAAGAAAATGACAATCAATAAAACAGAAATCACAACAACTATTTGTCAACTAAGCTCGCTGTATCAGCTTCTTGAAAATAAGGAGCAGCTCGGCGAGCCTTGCTTACTTCTTATACATACCGACAGCAATACGGTGCTCGGTAAAGATGACAGCGAAAAGACTGCCGTAAAAGAATTTCTTTCAGAGGCACCTTTCATATCCGCTGTAGTATCAGACAGTGCAGACAGTGAGCTCGCTGCCTCTGCCGATATGTTTATAAAATCAGAAGAAGTTGACGAATACGTTGAAAAGCTTTTCAAGGATAAAACCAAAAAGCAAATACAGGAGATAAATGCCTGCTTTACCGTAGCAAGAAACTCTCCTGCAGCAAAGGTGCTCGAAATTGAGTCGAAAGCCTTCTACCGACTTATGGCAAACAAGAACGGAGGTAACTCCAATGAATGATAATAACGGAATGATTCTTGAGGAACAAGACGAAGTTCTTGTTCTTTCCATGAATATGCCGGGTAATAATCTTATGACTGCGGATTTTTTTAAAGAATACGAAGCCGTTATGGCTGACATCGAGGTAAAAGCCGCAAACAACAAATACAAAGGTCTAATAATCAAGGGTGCAGGCAGACATTTCAGCGTAGGTGCTGACGTTGACGCTCTCGCAGACCGCTCTGCAAATGAATCCTACAACGACTCAGACGGAATACTTCCAGAAGGTCACATAAAGCAGAAACACTTCTTTACATTTCTTAGAGAGCTCCCGTTTCCCGTCATAAGCGTGGTAACGGGTTTCTGTATAGGTTCAGGCAGTGAGATTGCTGTAAACAGTCACTACAGAATAATCGAGAAGAACGCAAGAGTAGGTCAGCCAGAGTCAACATTTGGCATACTTCCCGCTCTAGGCGGAGTAGCAAGAACTATCGAAATATGCGGTATGCAGAACGCTTACAAACTTGTCATGACTGGCGAACTAATACCTGCAGAGGAAGCCTTCGAGCTTGGCTGGGCTGATATTTTTGCAGACAAGAAGCAAGGCGTTCTAGAGGCTATGGCTCTAATAAAATTTATCTCAGACAGCGGCAGGGAATTCTCTCCTGACGACTATAAGGAGTATATACACTCCTATTTGCAGAATAAGGGGGCCTGATCATGAAAATAGGAATAGTCGGCTACGGCAAAATGGGAAAGGACATCTTTTCTCTCTTCTTTGACAAGCTCCCCGACGCACAGTTCGTGGTCATAGACCTATTCGGTGCTGAAGAGAATAAAGAAGCTATGCTCAAAACTCTCGGCAAGAGCCTAAAGAGAAAAAAGCTTACAGAGGAGCAGTACGAGTTCAAAAAGGACTCATTTCTCTTCACTGACGATACATCCGCACTAAGCGGCTGCAACGTCGTTATAGAGGCAGTTTTCGAGAACATGACTGCAAAGAAGGAGCTCTTCGCAAAGGCTGCACAGGCAGTATCAGACGATTGTTTGCTCCTTACAAACACATCATCACTTGATATCGCGTCCGTATTCAGCGATATCCCACACAAGGAACGCTGCTTCGGCCTGCACTTCTTCTACCCTGTAAAGCTCACAGGATTCGTGGAGCTGAATGTACTCCCAGAAACTTCACAGAGCAATGTGGAAAAGGCTGCACAACTCGTAAAAGCTGCAGGCAAAAAGCCTATTGTTTTCTCTGGCGAATATCATATCTACCTTAATCAGATACTCGCCTGCATGGTCTCACACGCCATCTATCTCCGTGAGATCTTCGGCGCTTCCACTTCCGAGACAGGCAGGGCAGTCGAGGAGCTGTTCTCCATCGCGGGACCTTTTGATGTCCTCGACAGCGTCGGCCTCGGACTCATGGCAGGAAGCCCTGACAACTTCCGCATAGAACGCAACAAGGGACTTCTCGGATATGGCTGTGAGAAGATGAACGGCTGGCTCGCAGAGGGCTGTCCCAAGGATACTCTCAGTTTCCTTGACTTTATGGCTGAGCACGAGAGCGATACAGGTTCTGACTGCACTAAAGCCGCTCTTTATATGGCAGCGCTAATACTCAATGAAACTGTTAATGCTGCATTCGAATACAATGGCGACAAGACCGTTTTTCTTGAAGCTGTACAAGACACCCTCGGACTTGCCGAGCCACTTTCAGCATGCCTTGAGAAATACGACACAAAGGATATTTTTGCAGCACTTGACGAGCTGCATAACAATACGGGCTTCGGCTCGTACGTCCATAAGGACGAATCAGAATGGGAAAATATTTTGGGTTGATTCCCAAATGAATTTTTGAGAGATATGAGGTTATTAGTATGAAAAAAGTAGTTATCACAGGTATCGGAGCCGTTACATCTGTTGGATTCAACGCTCACGATTACTGGGAGGGTCTCATCGCAGGCAAATGCGGAATGAGAACCATCACTCGTATTCCACTTGACGGACACGACACAACTGTTGCTGCTGAAGTTGATGACGGCTTTGAGGCAGAGGCAGGTAAATACTGGAAAAAGCGTCAGCTGAACGCTACCACCACAACAACAAGAATGGGACTTGCTTCCGCAGGTGAGGCTATTGCAGACTGTGGAGTCGACATTGAAACCTATAACGGAAAAAAAGTCGGCGTCATTTACGGCGTAATCGACAATTCCTACGAGGACTACGAACTCGAAAAGCCCCTTAACATAACACTCAAGAAAATGCCTAACGAGCTCCCTGCGCTCGTTTCTATAAAGTACGGCTTCACAGGTCCTGCTTTCAATGTCAGCACGGCCTGCGCTTCATCTGCTTATGCAATCACACTCGGCAAGCAGTTCATCGAGTCTGGTCTATGTGATATGGTAGTTGCAGGAGGTATCTCCAATACGGTTACTCATCTTGTTATAAGCGGTTTCAATCAGCTTCTAGCAATGTCTGTAAACCCAGACCCTAATACTGCTGCACGCCCTTTCACAAAGAACCGTGATGGCTTCATCATGGGAGAGGGTGGCGGTACTGTCGTTCTCGAATCAGAGGAGTCAGCAAAAGCCAGAGGAGCGAAGATATACTGCGAGCTTGCAGGTGCTGCAATGTGCGGCGAGGCATTCAATCTCACAGCTCCCAAAACAGACGGCGTAGGCATGGCAGAGTCTATGCGACTTGCTCTCGACAACGCTGGCCTTTCACCTGATTCTGTTGACTACATAAACGCACACGGCACATCGACAGGTCTTAACGACCTCTATGAGACAAAAGCTATCAAGGACGTATTCGGTGCAAGAGCATACGACATACCAGTATCGTCTGTAAAGGCTTCCATAGGTCATACTCTAGGTGCAGGCGGAGCTCTCGAGGCTATAGCTTGCATCAAGGCTATCGAAACAGGAATAGTACCTCCTACTATACACTATGACGAAGCCGATCCAGAGCTTGACCTCAACTACGTTCCAAACAAGCCTCAAGAGCACAAAGTAGACGTTGCTATCTCAAACTCATTTGGCTTCGGTGGACACAATGCAACTCTTGTACTCAAGAGATACGAGGACTAAGACATAAAAGCAAGACAG
>JAFZYX010000080.1 GCA_017616055.1 Ruminococcus sp. | reverse complement strand
CCTGTATCACTAACAGAGCGTTTTACAGGGGTATCATACACCCTTGGACAGACTGTACAGGTAATCTGCGCCGCAGTCAGCGTAAGCGACGGAACTATCGATTTCGTCCTCGATGACGACGAAGATGAGGAGGAACTTTAATGAAAAAAATATCAGCAATTATCGCAACAGCAGCTTTTACAGCAACTCTTGTATCATGTGCAGGTGAAAAGACAGGAACAGCTCCGTCAAAACCCGACGACCCCAAGACTACAGCCGCTGCTACAGAGGAGACCTCTGTAGATGTTACAACAAAAAAGACTACAGCTATAACTACTACTGTAAAAACTACTACAACAACTCAGCCCGACCCTCTCGGCGGTGGAGCTTTCGAATACAACGAGGATGGTGCCGTCGTTTTCAAGACCGACTTCAAAGATGCAGATGACCGCACAATGCTATCAGCAGCACAGGCTCTTTTCGAGTCAGCCTGCCGTACTCAATGGAATTTCACAGTAGGATGTCCTTTTAAGATCGATGAGCAGTTCATCGAAACTGGAAACTTCAACTGGCGCTATTATCACATCTCTGACAGTAATATAAAGTCATTTGCAGATGTTGAAAATGCATACTATAAGGTATTCAGTAACCGCTACAAGACAGTCGACCTTTCCACACTCTATGTTGAACAAGATGGCGGTGTATATGCTCTTTCAGGAGCAAGAGGAGCCGATATATACTACACCGGTTCAAAAATAACAGAAATAAAGTCCAAAACTGATGACGAAATAGTGTTTACCGTGGAAAACTATTATAGCGACAGCGACTACGGTGAGGGACCAAATACTCAATCTGAAGAGTTTTCGGTAGTTATTGACAACGATAACATATGGAAAGCCGGAAAATTTACGCTTCCCTACTAAAATAATTTTATTGACTTATGAAACAAATAACAAGCCCGAAAGTGGTTCTTGCGAATCTCTTTCGGGCTTGATCCTTTTTATGCGTTAACTTCCTGTGTGCCTAACCTGCGGAAATAATCCTCCGCATAAGCACGGTATTCCGTTCTGAATACCTCATCATTCTCCTTTACCTCGTGAAGGTAAGCATGGAGATTTGTCTTTTCGTCTGTTTCAATAAGGCAGCCTGCAATATTTGAACAATGATCTGATACTCGCTCAAGATTGGTAAGTACATCCTGGAAGATATAGCCAAGCTCGACAGTACACTCGTCGTTCTGTAATCTGCGGATATGTCTGTTTTTTAGCTCAGTGCTGAGATTATCCACAACCTCTTCAAGAGGCTCAACCTTATGCGCGATCTTGAGGTCATTATTCATATACGCATCGAAAGCCTTATTTACGTTCTCTGCGATGGCATCTGTGATGACTGTTATCTCATTTATGCACTCTTCAGAGAACATTATCCCCTTTTCGTGCATTTCCTGTGCCGATTCAACGAGATTTACCGCATGATCCGAAATTCTCTCGAAATTTCCTACGCAATGCATCATCTTCGATACGCTTCGGCTGTCCGCACCTGTGATGCTGGCTTTTGACAGTTTGATAAGGTAGCTGTTTATCTTATCCTCATATCCATCGATTATATCCTCGTTTTCTATTATCGTTTCACAAGCTTCATCGTTATAGCCTGTGAGAAGCTTAAGCGACATGAGAATAGTTTCTCTTGTTAGCTCTGCCATCTGATTTGTAGCTGAAATACATGTATGAACAGCTACGGCAGGAGTTTTTAAAAGAATAGCATCGAGACCTGTGAGAGTTCTTCTTGTGTCCTTGACCTCTTCCTTACCATCCTTAACAACTATCTTTGAGAGAGCAACAAGCTGCTTAGTGAAAGGCATGAACATAACAGTTGTTGCAACGTTAAAGATAGTGTGCATTACCGCAATACCTACATAGCCAACTGTCTTACTCATTATACCGAGGTCTATGACGTTCTGAAGTATCATTATTATCGGAAGAAGCACCAATGTACCGATTATCTTGATGATTATATGGGTCCATGCAACACGCTTAGCATCCTTGCTGACACCCACTGTAGCTAGGAGAGCCGTTACGCATGTACCTATGTTGCAGCCCATGATTATCGGGAGTGACATTCCCCATGTAAGACCGCCAGTCTTTGAGAAAGCCTGCAATATACCGATTGAACCTGCAGAACTTTGGATTATACCTGTAAATATTGTTCCCACGAGAACACCAAGTATAGGATTATGGAATGCTGTGAGAACTCTCTGGAAATCTGGCGAGTTTGCCAGCGGATCAACAGAATCGGACATGAATGTCATACCCGTCATAAGAACTGCAAAGCCCACAAGGATACGTCCTACATCCTTCTTCTTATTTTTCTTTGCAAACATAATAAGTATGGTTCCCGCAAGAGCTATAAGAGGTGAGAACGAAACAGGTTTTAGAAGTCTCAGGATAAAACTGATTATACCACCGTCTCCCGAATCCTTGATTCCGTCAAGACAAAGTATCCAAGCCGTAAAAGTAGTACCTATATTCGAACCGAAACATACTCCTATAGTCTGCTCCAAAGTCATGATGCCCGAATTGACAAAACCTACGAGCATTACTGTCATAGCCGACGATGACTGTATTGCAACAGTAACTCCCATTCCAAGCAGAATAGCCTTGAGTTTGTTCTCAGTCATTTTTTTCAGAGCGACTTCAAGCTTACCGCCCGTGAGTTTTTCAAGTCCTGTGGACATGACCTTCATTCCGTAAAGAAAGAAAGCAAGTCCACCAACTAGCGTGAAAATGTTAAAAATTGAAAACTCTTCCATATGTTTCTCCTGATTTTTCTTTCTGTAACAATAATATTTTTCCCTTCTGATTATATTATATCAGGTTATATCCGCTAGTCAATGATTCTAGCAATAGTTTAACGTGAATTTAACATTGAAAAAAAATAACAGCCCCTTTTGGAGCTGTTATATATATCATTTATCTTTTCTTTGTTTTTTTCGAAACTTTTTCTGCTTCTTTTTCAGCAGCTTCCTCGATAGCATCGATAACTTCCTCTAGTTCATCGTCATCGTCATCATCATCGTCTAAGCTCTTCGCAACCTTTTTTCTATTATCGCGCTTAAGAGCAGCGATAAATACAATTGCAAGATATAAAGCAAAAATGAGTACTTCCCAAATTATTATCTTCTTTAAAGAAAGGCTTATTGCCTGGCTAATACCTGCCGTAGCAGACTTTGAAGCATAAGCAAGTACTGTATATGCATTTGCAAACTGAATATTCTCATAGTAGTCGTTAGCTGTCTTTTCTGTAAGATCGACAATATTTTCAACCTTTTCCTTAAGCGCTTCAATATCTGTATCTACCTTTTCGATATTGGCTCTTGAACTAGTTTTATTGGACTTTAGAGCTTCTCTTCTTGACTCATAGAACTTAATATCCTGTACCGTCTCAGCAAGACTTGCTTCAATATTTGTTTTCTGCTTGAACATTGTATCGTACTGATCCGAATGAATCGAAGATGTACCATTTATGCTCTCGGCTCCTGCACCTATAAATGTTGCAGAATCCTTGACATACTTCGCGATAGAAGCATCAAGAGCTGCGAGTCTCTCACTATACTCATCCTTGTCACGGCTGAGCTTCTCTATTCTGTAATCATAATATGCAAGAGTGGCATCCTTGTTCTTTGTTACGTTGTTTACAGAAATGTAGGACGAAATCTGGTCAAGATCAATGCTTCCAACAGCCTTCGCGTATTCTGAAAGATCGTTGAATGAAAAACCTGTTATGCTTGAACGAAAAGCTGTATTATCTTCCTTTGCTAATTCATCAAGATAATTCTTTATAGTTCTGAGTGAAATCCTGTAAAGATCAATCTGTTGAGCATAGTCATAGCTTTCAGATACAACGGATGTTGCTGCAGCCCCCAAAGGCTTGTTGAAGCCATAGAGTTGATAGAAGTACTGACCGTAGCAGTCAACAATGTTATTAAGTAGCTCAGTACCTGTTGTCTTGTCGAAACCTGCTTTGCTGTAATCGAAAATAACATCATACTGTGTAGGAAAATACTTAACGTCAAGTAGTGCCTGAGCAGCAGAAAGGCTTCCACTTGTAGCCTTTTCCATAACACTGTTGTAAGCTCTGAGCTTATCATAAGCATCCTGGGGTATTTTATATCCAAATCTAATGTTTGCTCTGACATCCTCAAGACTTTCTAGATCAAGTCCCATTTTTGTAAGAGCCATTTCTATAACTTTTGGACTCTTAATTGTCTCTATGTCGAACTTCCCACCCTTTTTAGGGTCAAGTCCCTGATCGATACCATCATAAGTAAAGCTTACTATAGCCTGTGCGGGAGTTGCATCAGAAAAAACCTTGAATGCTGATAATGAAAATACAGCAAGAGCTGCTATAATTGCAACAATTATCCATACCACCAGGAAGCGCTTCAACTGCTTAAAAACAGAAGAAACTGAAATAATAACCTGTTCGTCATCTTCTTGATTTTTGATCGTAATGTTAAGATTACGCTCATTATTCTTAGCCATTTCAACCTCCATATTTATCAAAACATTTATATTACGGCACAACATGCCGTAAGAATAATTATACCACTAACATGATAGATAGTCAATAGAAAGGTTATATTTCCAGTAATTAGCTGAAATTAACAACTATGCACCAATGTCAGTTTGATAAAATATACCAACTTGAAAAAGCAGCGCTCCCGACAGTATTTTGTAAAGAGCGCCGATATTTCTGTTATTATAATATATGTCCTTTTAACTTTATAACGTTCACTACTCTGTCAACGCAACTGCGGCATACAGATTCCTTCTCTGCCTCAACCATAACTCTAATGAGAGGCTCTGTGCCACTCTCACGAACAAGTATTCTTCCTGAATCTCCCAACTCTGCTGCGACCTTGTCTACCTCTGCTCGAACATCAGGATCAGCCTGTGCAGCAGCCTTATCTTTTACCTTTACATTCTCTAGCACCTGAGGATATACAGTAAACGGTGCAGCCAACTCGCTGAGTTTCTTCTCGCGTGACATAATCACCTGCATTATCTTCAGGCTAGTGAGTATGCCATCGCCTGTTGAAGCGTATTTCGAGAATATGATGTGTCCTGACTGCTCACCACCGATGCAACAACCGTGCTCTTTCATGTACTCATAAACATACTTATCGCCTACAGCTGTCTTAGCGTATTCAACGCCTATCTCGTCAAATGCTCTATAGAGTCCAAAATTTGACATTACGGTAGTAACCACCGTATTATTTATAAGCTTTCCGCGTTCCTTCATGTATCTTCCGTATATGTAGAGAATATGGTCACCCGTGATAACGTTTCCCTTTTCGTCAACACAAAGGCATCTGTCAGCATCACCATCGTACGCAAAACCAGCGTCGAGGCCCTTTTCAACAACAAACTTCTGAAGTCCCTCAATATGTGTAGAACCAGCATTGTTGTTGATATTCACACCTGTAGGCTCGGCATTGATAACGTAAGTCTCAGCTCCGAGCGCCTCAAATACAGACTTGGCAATATTCCATGCAGCTCCATTAGCACAGTCAAGACCTATCTTCATGCCTCTGAAAGAATACATACCAAGAGAAATGAGGTAGCCAAGATAACGGTTTCTTCCTGCAACATAATCAACACTTCTGCCAATCTTATCACCATGAGCAAAAGGTACCTCTGCCCAATCCTGACCAAAAGCGTTGAGCTTTCCGTCAAGGTAAGCCTCTACGAGATCTATCACCTCGTCCTCCATTTTCTCACCCTGACCATTTATAAGCTTGATACCGTTGTCATAGTAAGGGTTGTGGCTTGCGGAAATCATTATACCGCAATCAAAGCTGTCAACTCTTGATATATATGCAACAGAAGGCGTAGTCGTAACGTGGAGCAGATATGCATCGGCTCCTGAAGCTGTAAGTCCACCTACCAATGAATACTCAAACATATAGCTTGAACGTCGTGTGTCCTTTCCTATTACAATACGAGCAGGAGTATCGTCACCATTTCTTCTTTTAAGCTCACCATAATACCATCCAAGGAAACGTCCTACCTTATACGCATGGTCAGCTGTAAGGTTTTCGTTAGCCGTGCCTCTGAATCCGTCAGTTCCAAAATATTTTCCCACTTTGTCTTATCTCCTTATTCATTTTTAATGCACAAGATCTTAAAAAAGACCCATAACGATTTAATTATAGCACTTTGCAACTTGTCAGTCAATGCTTTTCCAAAATATTTTCCTTTAATTACATTATTATAATATGTATAACCCACAAGTACCAATCGGATACTCTCACTTGTTAATATACGTATTAACCTCCTAAAATTCACAGGCATTTTCGGAAAATAAACAAAAATACAATATTTTGTCACACGACATTAAAGTATCCTAATTTTTGTATTGCAAAAGGGAAAGTTTTGTAGTATAATAAAAAATAGTATAAAATCGGGTATTATGGCTAAATATACCCGAAGCAAAAGGAGGAACAAAATTGGCTAAGTCAAAAGCTACGGGCACAAAGCAGAAAAGCACAACTGCCCGCAACAAGATCGGCAGCACTAAACCTGCTATCACAGCCGCAGACATCATAGCTG
>JAFZYX010000079.1 GCA_017616055.1 Ruminococcus sp. | reverse complement strand
TTGTATGAACGCAGGTCATTAGCTCCTGCCTCTGCGAAAAGGTTATATCGGCGCATCATTTCGTTTACCGCCCAGCAGAGAGCACCGGCAGCACGTTTACAGTCGGTGACTATTGGTATCAGCAGATGTGGTATGTTCTCAAATATCTTGAATTCGACTATTTTAGGATCGATAAGTATGAGCTTTACCTCATCCGGAGTTGCATTGTACAGGATACTCATTATAATGGAACGTGTGCAGACTGATTTACCAGAGCCTGTTGTTCCTGCAATGATGACATGAGGCATTTTTGCAATATCACCAAGTATGATATTACCAGTTATGTCTTTTCCTACTGCAAATGTCAGTTTGCTCTTTGAGTCTCTGAACTCAGGAGAGGATATCATTTCACGGAGAGTTACCATATCCTTGGCAGTGTTTGGTATCTCTATGCCAACAGCGGCTTTGCCCGGCACAGGAGCTTCTATACGAACGCCTTGTGCAGCGAGACTTAGAGCAATATCGTCCTCAAGTCCCTTTATTTTTGATACTTTTATTCCAGGACCTGGCTGTATTTCATAACGGGTAATTGACGGCCCGCGGAAGATATCTTTGATCCTTACTTCAACGCCGAAGCTTGAAAGAGTGTTCTTGATGACCTCAGCTTTTTCTCGCATTTCCTCAACGGCTTCTGCACGGTTCGAGCGTACTTCTGGACGGGTAAGTATATCAATGGGCGGAAGTATGTACACGGGCTTTTCTTCGACGAGTTCTTCCTCTTCCTCGGGGAGTTCTTCCTCAGGAGTATTGGGCTTTCCGTCGGCAGCCTTACTTATGAGCTCCTCAAGAGCCTCATCGGACATTTCTTCCTCTTCTTCAGTCTCAGGTTCGGTTTCGTTTTCCTCTATGATAGGAGCTTTTCTGCGATCGGATATAGGCTTAGGTGCAGGATCGGAAGTCGGCTCAATGTCTATGTCGATAGAGTTGCCATTGTCGTCACCGTAGCCGTCGTGGACAATAAGATGATCAGTTGGAAGCGGTATATCGAGAAAGTATCCATCAGGGAGGGCTTCAACGGCTTTTTTGTTCTGAGCCTTGCGCTCCGATGGCTTCTGCGGAGATTTCCGTGTATTTGCAATATTTATAGCTTCAAGGTCTGCGTCAAAGTCACGCTTTTCTTTGTCATCGTCAAGGTCATCGTCAAAGGCGTCAACAAATTCTCCGCCTACAAGCATATTCTGCAATCCGTTAACACATCTTCCGATGAATATGAATGGAGTTGCAAGGAGTTTGAGGAACTCCATAAGTCCGCGTCCTGAAAGGAGCATTCCAAATACGAAGAATAGTACAAGAGATATTAGCCTTGCGCCAAGCTTTCCAAAGAATTTGAGGAGAGGGCCTGCGATGACCATGCTGGAAATACCACCGCTTTTAAGTTTTGTGCCTTCATCATAAAGAATTTTAAAGTGGCCGCCCACGGTGCTTCCGGGGATACGTCCAACGGCAAATATCTGATATGCGGCACTTGCAAGGAATATCATGGCGATACACCATACTGTCCTGCCGCTTATGTCCTTTTTGGACTGCTCGCTGCCAAGCTTGAGAGCCGTGTAAATCAATATTACAGGTATCAGAAATGCTGCTATGCCGAAGCAGCCAAGCAGCAGGTCGTGGAGCTTCAACCAGCCCTTTGTACCTTTGACAAGCACCATCAGAGCGGTGAGTATTCCAGCCGCAAAGAGCAGTATGGACCAGAGCTGATTGCTCTCGTTCTGTGGAGCCGTCTTTGCAGGCGACTTTATAGGCTCCCTTTTGGGAGCTTCGGGCTTCTTTGCCTTGGAAGCCGCGTTTTTTTTCTTGGTTTCTGCCATATATGCCTCCGTTTGTTCTTCACTTTAGCTGTACCATTATATTATCAAACTTTACGCGCAAAAAAACACGTTTTGGAACAGCTGCGGTCAGTCCGCATATCTTTTTTCTGTATTTTCTATCATATTGTACAAGCAGTCCATGGCGTCACCAAGACTGCCGATACTGTTGATGAGTCCGAGTTCCACGGCTTTTTCACCCTCAACTACACTTCCTACGTCAAGAACGAGCTCTTCTGTGTTCATTAGCAGAGTTCGAAAGTCCTTCTCAGTGATTTTGCTGTTTTTTGTGACGAACCTCACTATTCTGTCCTGCATTTTTTCAAAGTAGGAAAGAGTCTGAGGTACTCCCAGTACAGTTCCGTTCATGCGTACAGGATGGATAGTCATTGAAGCTGTTGGTACTATAAAAGAGCGTTTCGCGCTTACCGCGAGGGGAACACCTATGGAATGTCCGCCGCCGACAACAAGTGATACTGTGGGAGTTTTCATGCCTGCGATTAGCTCCGCAAGAGCAAGTCCTGCCTCTACATCGCCACCGACGGTGTTCAGTATGATGAGCAGTCCTTCAACACTCCTGTCCTGTTCAATAGCGACTAGAGCCGGGATTATATGCTCGTATTTTGTGGTCTTGTTCTGCTCGGCGAGTACGTAATGTCCCTCTATCTGGCCTATCACTGAGAGACAGTGTATAAGGTGCTTTGAGTTCCGTGTTATGGCTTGTCCGTTTTCACGGATAAGTTTCGCTTCGTCAAGCAGTTTTTCAGCGGTTGTTCCGCTTTTGTGTTCATCTGACAATGTATACACCTCCGATGCTATTTTATGCAGCTTTCGTAAGCATATACATTATTTATTATATACCTTTGGCGGATTAAAGTCAAGAGTATGGATGTCGTTCAGTTATCTGAAAAATGATTCGGAAAAGTCGGAAAATGAGAGTGTATAGTGTGTAGTCTGCATTGGAAAACATTTTTTCATAGAGACTGAAATCAGCGTTTTTTATGCTTTTCGTTTATGCTTTTCGAGCTATTCTCGATTAATTAATGATTGACTTTATTTAAGCCTTGGGGTATAATAATAGAAAACGTGAGGGGGATTATATATGGTAGATGTTATATCCGAAAATGATATATTTTACTTTTACTATAGCATATGGGGACGCAGGCAGAAGGTCAAGATTATGTGCGGAACAGAATCAACAGTTTACGAGATACTGCCGCTAGTGATTGGAAACTTAGATATAATAGGAAGGAATAAGGAGAAGATCGGAAAAAAGATCTTTGACAGCAGGTATTCTGACACGTTTGGATATTGTGACGACGTAATTGGAACTATCAATAATTCAGGTTCAGAGCTTGAGCACTTCATTAGTGGTTTGTATATTTCAAAGGTATACATAGAAGTATATAAGAACAAGGAGTTTGATGTTCTGTTTACTGTCAGATCAAGAAAAAAATATAGACTTGACCTTGATGATGAATGTGTATTGTATTTCGACCATAGTTTTGAAATATAATAAATGTTTATAGGCGGTTGTGTGAAAGTTGAAAACTGGGAATACAGCCGTCCTTACAATGATGACTGCTCATTAATTGCTGTTTTCAAAAACTTGAAAAAAAGGCTTGACTTTTACATTTATATATGTTATAATATCAGTACCTCGTTGGGGGTTTATTTTTTTGTCCCCGTGCGAGGGAGGCAAACAACCTACCTTTGGTAACAAAGGAAGAAATAATTCAGGAGGTGCCGATATGAGAGTAAAGGTTACTTTAGCTTGTACAGAGTGCAAGCAGCGCAACTATGTTTCTAAGAAAAACAAGAAGAATGACCCTGACAGAATCGAAATGATGAAGCATTGCAAGTTCTGCAGAAAGCACACTCTTCATAAGGAAACAAAGTGATCGGAAGGAGTATTTTATATGGCTAAAAATACGTCTTCTGAAAAGAAGTCCGAGAAAAAAGAAGGCGGAAAGATCCGCAAGTGGTTCAAGGACCTCAAAGTCGAATTCAAAAAGGTGGTCTGGCCAACCAAGAAGACAGTTATGACTAATACATCAGTTGTTCTGAGTGTTATTGTTGCTACTGCTATTCTTGTTGGTTTAATAGATCAGGGCTTTTACGCAGCACTGCGTGCAATCTACAACGCAGGCTAATTCTACAGGAGATCAGGAGGAGCAATATGTCAGAAGCAGCTAAGTGGTATGTTATCCACACATATTCAGGCTATGAAAATAAGGTAGCCCAGAATATTGAAAAGGTAGTAGAAAACCGCAAGCTTCATGAACTTATCCAAGAGGTCAGAGTTCCTACAGAAAAAGCTACTGAGATCACAGACGGAAAAACTAAGGAAGTAGAGCGTAAGACCTATCCTGGCTACGTT
>JAFZYX010000078.1 GCA_017616055.1 Ruminococcus sp. | reverse complement strand
TGCATAGACAGTTTTGTACCGCAGGATCATCTTCTGCGTAAAATTGAGGATGCTGTGGATTTCAGTAAACTCTATGAGATCATAGGTGATCTGTATTGCCCTAACAACGGCAGACCAAGCATAGATCCTGTTGTACTGTTCAAGATTGTTTTCATTCAGCATCTGTACGGCATTCCGTCGCTGCGCCGTACATGCGAAGAAATCAAAATGAATGTAGCATACCGCTGGTTCCTAGGATATCTTATGAGTGAGCAGCTTCCTCATTTCTCGACCGTCAGCTATAACTTCAAGCATCGTTTTACTGAAGAAACCATCAACAAAGTGTTTGAATGGATCTTGAGTGAAGTAGAAAAGCACGGCTATCTCTCACCGGAAGCAGTTTTTGTAGACGGAACGCATATCAAGGCAAATGCAAATATGCATAAAGCTGTCAAAAGAGCAATCCCCGGAGCTGCAAAAGAATATGAAAAGCAGCTGATGGAAGAGATCAATGCTGACCGTGAAGCACACGGTAAAAAGCCATTTGACACACATGATGATGACGATGATCAGAATGGCACAACAGCTAATGAAAAGATAGTAACAGAATCTACGACAGATCCGGATTGCGGAGTGTTTCATAAGGGTGAGCACAAAAAATGTTTTGCATATGAAGCACATACAGCATGTGATAAATACGGTTATGTTCTTGATGTTACCGTGACACCCGGAAATATCCATGACAGTATTGCATTTCCCGAATTATACAGCAAACTCCTGAAACGTTTTCCCGGCATTGAAAAAATCGTTGCAGATGCTGGTTATAAGGTTCCTTATCTTGCAAAACTGATTATTGACAGCGACAGAATTCCAGTGTTCCCCTATAAAAGACCGATGGGCAAAGAAGGATTCTTCAGACCCAATGATTATGTTTATGACGAATATTATGACTGCATTCTGTGTCCGGAACATCAAGTTCTGAATTATTCCACAACCAACCGCGACGGTTACCGGGAATACAAAAGTAATCCTTCCATTTGCAAAAACTGTCCATCCAGAGAGAAATGTACTCACAGCAAAAATTGTCAGAAGGTTGTTACACGGCACATCTGGTCTGACTACATGGAACTGGTTGAGGACTATCGTTATACACCAGAATATAAGGAGTTATACACACACCGCAAGGAAACGATCGAACGTGTTTTTGCGGATGCCAAAGAAAAGCATGGTATGCGATACACTCCGTACAGAGGCTTGGCTCAAGTAACAAAATGGGTCAGGCTTAAATTTGCTGCCCTGAATTTGAAAAAACTGGCGATCCACCTAAGAAAGGGGCGTCAGCCATCACCAATTTATACCATATTAGTCCATTTTTCTCTTCCTGATCTCGTTTTTGCTTGATAATCTATAAAATCTGCCCCTCTGTTCTGTGAACAAAGGGGCTTTTTTGACAAGCTGAAAGGCTCCCTTCGGGGAGCCTTTTTATATCCGGTAAAATTTTGCTCTATTTTGTCTGAAATACGATCATTCCTTCGTATATATAAAAGGAACAGTAGGTTTCTTGATAGTGACATCTTCCCCCCGCCTCTACAGGCTAATGTCATTAAACTAATACGCTAAAAGAACAGGAGTATGTTTGGGATATAACCCAACATACTCCTGATGTTTTTCTTTTATTTGCTTACCTTAATGACATTACTCTACGGGCGGGTGAGGATGTCACTGCATTATATACTATGATCTTTCGGCTTTATCATTTCTTTTCAGCGGCAGCCTTCCTGCGTTCCTTCCTGTAGCCGAATGGGCGCTGGTTCTTTTTGGATAGACAGAGACCAACTGTTATCCAGAAGTATGGGACAACGTTTACAACGCTGCTGTTGAAGAAAGCCTGAGCCACATAGCCGAAGAACATTCCGAGAAGAGTCCAGTTAATGAAACGTTCCTCATCATCGTCGGTCTTGATGACTGTTCTTGTTGCGGTTACTGCTGCAAGCACAAGGAGAGAAAGATAATTTATTAGCTGCGGGACGCCTTGGGTAACAAGGTAGTGTATGTACTCATTATGCCCCTTTCCCTGGGTGAACATACCTTTTTTGTAGTTCGGGTCAAGATAGAAGGCGTGTCTGTAATTGTCCACGCCTATTCCAAAGAGCCAGTGATCAGGTACGGTCTTGAGACCTGCCTTCCAGATCGTTCCGCGGTTAGTGCCAAAGGTGCCGGTATTACCGCCCTTGAAGGCGCTTATTTCATTTGCTGAACGTTCAATCTTCCATTTGAGTCTTCCTAGTACGAGTATAGTGAACGCGGCTATCGCAGCAGCAGATGCACCGAGTATGCCGGCGCGCTTGATTATGCTGCTGAGCTTCTTCTTGTTGTATCCATTCAGTTTCATTACGATAATGGATACAATAAGGAAAAATATGAAGCCGAACACGCCAACAAGAGCAAGTCTTGCCTCGGTGCAGAGCAGGGTATAGAAGCATACCAGCGATAGCACAAAGGAAGAGTTCCTGGCGAGCTTATTCTCGGTAAAGAGGAAAATGCCAGAGGTGCAGGCGAACATAAGCACGCTTAGTCCACCGTACCAATTTGAATGCTGGAGAAGGCCGTAGCACATTTTTTTCTCGCGTATTTCCTCGGTATCATAGAAGCAGATATCTATGTTCAAACCGAAGGTTTGCAGGAAGGCGACGGTGACCTGTATCAGTATAACGAGTATGAAAGCCCGAAGTATCTCTTTTTTCAGCTTTTTGTCAGTTATCATTGAGCCTGCCATCATAAAGCTGAAATATCCGACGAAATTTGTTGTCCATTCATCGTAATTGAAGCCGAAGAAAGTGGCTTCTCTGTCAAGGGTGAATGCCGCCGACAGCGCCATGAATACTAGAAGAAGCAGAAATATCAGGTCCGAGGCGTAGTATTTTATGTTCTTGTGTTTAAGAAAGTGGACTGCTATACAGAAAAAAGTTGCCAGACCGACCATTTCGACAAGTGTCGGTTGACTATTGAAGGAGAGATAGTGCCTTTCGTCGAACAGCTCAGATATGGGCAGTGCGAGCATAATGAATATTAACAGCTTGCAGAATGCTTTTTCTGAGGTTATCAGCTCTGCAAGGTTGGATATTTTGCTTTTGAGTTCCTGCAATCGGAATTCCCCCTTGTCATAAATAATATATTTTATATTATAAACCAAACCGAGGTATGTGTCAAGTATCAGTCTTTAGCCTGAATTCTTGGTTCCGCAAAGGCTTATATAAAAGAATCGTTGACTTTTTGAAAGATATGGGTTAAAATGTAGTTGACAGATTATTTTTGTGAAAGGAATGAGCTTATGAAAATCATCAGACGTTTATCGTCTATTGCTGCGGCTGCGGTGACTGCTTTCACGGCTGTGTCGTCGGCTATGCCTGCAAATGCGGCGGCTACGCCCGATGTTGCGGACTATTACGAGACCGAGAACAACTGGGCAAAGCTATTGCAGTATACGCTGTATTTTTACGATGCAAATATGTGTGGTACGGGAGTTTCGGAGAACAACCGACTTTCATGGCGCGGCGACTGCCATGTCTACGACGCCAAGGTACCTATGCACCCCATTGACGACGGACATTCGGGAACTAATATGTCGGAGTCATTCATGTCAAAGTACAAGGATATACTCGATCCTGACGGAGACGGGTATATAGATGTATCGGGTGGCTTCCACGACGCCGGCGACCATGTGAAGTTCGGACTTCCAGAGGCTTATGCCGCTTCCGTGGTATCGTGGGGTTACTATGAGTTCCGCGATGCCTACACCGAGACAGGACAGGACGCTCATGTGGAAACTATTTGCCGCTATTTCTGTGACTACTTCATGCGCAGCACCTTTCGCGATGAGAACGGAGATGTTATCGCATTCTGCTATCAGGTAGGCGATGGAAGCGTTGACCACTCTTACTGGCAGTCCCCAGAGATAGATGCAATGGGACGTCCTGCGTTCTTTGCTACATCCGAGCTCCCAACCACCGACGATGTTTCCGAGAGCGCCGCAGCTCTTGCAATTAACTATTATAACTTCAAGGACACCGATCCTGAATACGCGGAGAAGTGCCTGGACTACGCAAAGGCTTTATTTGACTTTGCTAATAAGAATGAAAAGGCAGTGGGACCTCCTGGCGAGGGACCAATGAGCTTCTACACCTCCAGCAAGTGGGAAGATGACTTCTGTTTTGCGGCAGGCTGGCTCTACCTTATAACCCGTGACCATGACTATCTTGAAGCCTGCGAGAAGTATATCGACTACTATGCGCCTCCGGGTTATGTTCTCTGCTGGAACGATATGTGGAACGGCGTGGGTATCATCTTCGGACGTATACAAGATATATACCCTGAGGTATGCGAGGAGACTCGGGTGGCTATAGGCAGGGGACAGTATGAAGTCCTTGATTTCTGGGAAATGGAAGCAAAGGCGCTGAATACTGTAATGAACAAGAAACTCACTCCAGCTGGATATTTCCACCTTGACACATGGGGAAGCGCAAGGTACAATACCGCTGTCCAGTTCACGGCTCTGGTATACGATAAGTACCAGAATGGCAAAGACAGATACAACGAAAAGAACGAGGACTACACCTTTACTAAGTGGTCCCTCGGACAAATGGAATATATTATTGGCGACAATCCAATCGGTAGGAGCTATGTTGTTGGATACGGTGAGAATTCCGTAAAGTATCCGCACCACCGTGCTGCTTCCGGACTTACTATGGCTGAGGATCCTGCAGAGCACAAGCACGTTCTCTACGGAGCTCTTGCAGGAGGGCCTGATGAAAATGACGAGCATAACGACGTTACCAGCGACTGGGTATACAACGAAGTGACTATCGACTATAACGCGGCTATAGTAGGCGCAGCGGCAGGACTTTACCTCTACAAGGGCGACAAGACCATGAAGCCGGAGGAGAATTTCCCTCCTGCCGAAAAGGTGGATGATACGGAGCTTTTCTCAGGTGATGACTTCTGGGCGGCAGGCTACTGCTCCGACGCTCCCGAAAAGACAGGATCAGGCGTTACAAAGCTCACATTCTTTGTGAATACTGATTCTCTTGAACCCCATGACGACATATCCATACGCTACTATTTCAGCATAGAGGAATTCGAGAACAAGACTATTCCCGGCAGCTTCGTGCTTCAGAAGACATACGATCAGGTAGAGACTGAGGTCGCTGACAAGTCCGCTGTTCTTTCACAGCCAAAGCAGTATAAGGATGACATATACTATATCGAGATATCGTGGCCGGACTATGCTATCGCTAACTCCAACAAGAAGTATCAGCTTATAATCGGTAATTACTACGGTGAGAAGTGGGACTCCTCTAACGACTGGAGCAAGAAAGGCATGATAGACCTTACCGAGAAGGGTGAGGATTACGATAATATCGTCAGCGGAGTTGAATTTGCACAGCGATGCGAGAATGTTTGTGTATACGCGGACGGAAAGCTTATTGGCGGAACTGAGCCTGACGGCACGAAACCAGCGAAGGTTTACAAGGTGGCACAGCTTGTAAGGCTAAGAAAGATGCTGCTTGGTGATTCACCTTTCAGCAGTAAGGAAGCTGCGGAGCAGTTCGACCTCAACGGCGACGGGAGTGTTGATGTATTTGACGAGGTGGAGCTTAGGAAGCTCCTTGTAGCACAGAACTGATACAATAATAGGCGCACTTGGTGGGGCTCTGACTTTCCCACTTAAGTGCGCCATTTATTTTTAAATAAAGAGTTGACAGCGAATAGTGTGCATTGTCGCAAAAATCGAACAAAAAAGTGAAAATATTGTAAATATAATCGCAGAACGTTGAAATATTATGTGAAATATGCTATAATGTAGTGAAAGATATATTTCCTGCTTATGTCATAATAAAGTGTGGTGAGATAGATGAGAGATACCTTTTCAGTTATTTTTGTAGTACTGATACTTGCCCTCGGGAGCTGCTCCGTTATAGCATACCGTTCAAAAAAGTCGAACAGCAATTCGGTAGCGCTTCTTGTTGGCTCGCTTATACCACCTGTCATAGGAAATCTTATTATCGTCAGCTCTGGTGCTAAGGAGCTTTCACTTGTCGGAGATTATATATATTTCATAGGAATGGATCTGGTTATTTTTGCATTGCTGAGGTTCACTTTTGAATACTGTGAGATTAAGTGGAAAAACGGCGCGATAAAGGCACTGGTATACCTGCTGTTGGGAGCTGATATCGTGCAGTACCTCTTAAATCCCGTGTTCGGGCAGGCTTTCGACAATGAAGCGGTAACGGTGGACGGTTTCCCGTACTACAGGCTCGTGCCGTATTTCGGACAGACCCTGCACAGAGTGCTGGATTACAGTATTCTTGCTGTAGTTATAATAATATTCCTCGTGAAATCAGCAAAAACCTCTCGATTTTACTCTGAGCGCTATTATGTTATCATGATAACCATGATAGCTCTTGCATTTTGGCAAGGATTCTATATATTCTCCCGGACTCCGATAGACAGGTCAATGTTGGGATTCGGAGGCATCGGATTGCTGGTATTCTACTTCTCTCTTTACTACAGACCGCTAAAGCTTCTTGACCGTATGCTTGCGAATATAGCATCAGAAATGTCTGAGGCACTGTTCTTCTTTGAGGCGAGCGGACGCTGTATATGGGCAAATTCCACCGGAACGGAGCTTGCCGGCATCAAGGAAGGGGAATTTGAAACCGTTCCTGATAATCTTTTTGAAAGATTTGGTGACAAATACCAGTCTCAGGACGAGTTCATATCAAGGTACATTATCGGCGCAGGAGATGATATAAAGTATTACGTGCTGGAAAAGCATTCCCTCCTCGACGAGAAAAAGCGCATAGCAGGTTCCTTTGTGAGCATACGCGACTATACTGAGGAGCAACAGAAGCTCAAGCGCAAGATGTTCAACGCCACGCATGACAGCCTTACTGGACTTTATACGAGAGAGTACCTTTACGAGCGTATCCACGAGGTTATAATGGCTCGTCAGGATACGGAATATTATATAGTATACATAGACGTGCGGAACTTCAAGATAGTAAACGACATTTTCAGCAGCGAATTCGGCGACAGCGCTCTTCAATGCATCGCTGATTGGATAAAGTCGTGGATGTCCGACGAATGTGTATATGGACGCCTTGTGGGAGCTTCCTTCGGCGTGTGCATACCGGTTGAGGCGTTCGAGCCGGAAATAATAGAGGAAAAGCTTTCGCATTTCCTTGTGGATAACGGCTCTGTGGGCTATCATATCCTTATACATCTCGGAGTATACAAGCTCGTTGAGAGAGAAATAGAGATATCACTAATGTTTGACAGGGCAAATCTGGCCCTATCCACGATAAAAGACGAGTATCAGACTCATATCGCCTACTATAACGACGAGATACGCAGAAAGGTTCTGTGGGATCAGCATATTTCCACTCAGCTTACAGATGCTATCAGCAAAAGGCAGGTGATGCCCTATTTACAGCCTATTGTTGACAAGGAAGGCGCCGTGATTGGAGCCGAAGCCCTTGCGAGGTGGATACACCCGTCAGACGGTTTCCTGGCGCCAGGTTCCTTCATACCGGTCTTTGAGAAAAACGGCATGATAGTTGAGGTTGATAAGTATATGTGGCGCTGTGCCTGCGAGATACTATCGGAATGGGGCAAAAAGAACGAAAGGCTTTTCATATCTGTCAATATATCGCCGAAGGACTTTTACTTTATAGACGTTGTGGAAGAAATAAAGCGGCTGACTGAGGAGTACAGCATAGAACCAGCGCGGCTGCGAATAGAAATCACCGAGACCGTTATGATGACAGAGGTGGAGTTGCGTATGAAGACCCTGAACAAATTTAGGGAAGAGGGTTACGCCGTGGAAATGGACGACTTTGGAAGTGGTTATTCTTCGCTGAATATGCTTAAGGATATGCCTGTGGACGTGTTGAAAATAGATATGAAGTTCTTAAGCAAGTCCAGGGACGATGAAAAGGCAAGGACAATACTTCAGAACATCATCAATCTCTCTGAGGACCTCGGTATAGCCTCTCTTACAGAAGGTGTTGAGACAGAGGATCAGTACAGGATGCTCAGAGAAATGGGTTGCGAGATGTTTCAGGGCTATTATTTTGCGAAGCCTATGCCTCTTGAGGAATTTGAAGAAAAATATCTTGATTGATGAATTAAAAATATTACCGATACCGCCTCTACACAGCAGTAGAGGCGGTGCATTTTGCACTTGTTATACTCTTAAAATATAAATCAAAATAAGAGAAGTATATTTACTTTATGCGTTTAAAAGGTAAACTCATAATAGAAATATATTTGATTAAAGGCTTGAAAACGGCAAAAACCTGACCATTTATTGCTTCCGACTGGGCGTTTATTGCGCAATTGTTAAAGAACTATTTACAAAGTGGAATAATTGATGTATATTATACTTGCATATATAATGTACAGTTTATTCCGTGATGTGGAGGTATTTTATTTCATTTTCAACTAACGGAAATGAAGTGAGAAAAAGAATTGGGTGAAAACCGGGATAGACCGTATAATGCATAGAAAAAGAGAAAAAGGATTTCATTAAATTTTATAATGAGGAGTGATTTAATTTGAAGATGAGAACTTTCAAAAAGATTGTCGGAGGCACTGTCTCAGCAATGATGATCGCATCGAGTCTTCCCGTTACAGCTCTTGCTGCTGATCAGCAGACAAGAGGAAACATCGGCGGTTACGACTACGAGATGTGGAATCAGAACGGACAGGGTCAGGCATCAATGAATCCCAGCGCAGGTTCTTTCACCTGCTCATGGAGCAACATTGAAAACTTCCTTGCACGTATGGGCAAGAACTTCGACAGCCAGAAGAAGAGCTACAAATCCTTCGGAGAGATCGTACTTACATATGATGTAGAGTACACACCAAGAGGAAATTCGTATATGTGTGTATACGGATGGACAAGAAAT
>JAFZYX010000077.1 GCA_017616055.1 Ruminococcus sp. | reverse complement strand
GTAACTCCGCGGAGATCGTCAATATGAAAGTTTCTGCGTGTTATACCAAGCCTTGACTTAGGCGAGCACGGATCATATATCTCGTGCCCCTCCTGAGTCGAGCATTCTGGATTTATACGAAGGCCTATCTTCTTTCCTGCCGCAAGTACGCGATCACGGTACTTATCAAGCTGAGTGAAGGAGTTGAATATGATATGTCCGCAGTATGATATTATCTCGTCTATCTCGCTTTCGCGGTAAGCCGCAGAGAATACGTGATTCTCCTTTCCCATCTCATCATGTCCCAGCTTCGCCTCAAAAAGTCCGCTACAGGCCGTGCCTGCAAGGTACTCTCCGATGAGCGGATATAGATGATAACATGAAAAGGCTTTCTGTGCAAGGAGTATCTTTGCGCCTGTATGCTGTGAAACACCGCGCAGTATCTCCAGATTGTGAACAAGTGCCGACTCGTCCACTATATAGCAAGGAGTCGGCAGATTAGATGTATCAAACATATTACTTTTTACCGTCAAGGAAGTCATTCATGGTGATCTTTACTCTTGGCTCACCACTCTCATCAGGCTCAATCATTTCGACTTTTTCCATTCTGATAGGAGTCTTCGGAACAGCGACCTCACCGCTGCTGTTCATGTCGCGGTCGACTTTCGTGAAATCATCAACTATCTCCATGCCCTCAGTAACATTTGCAAATGCTGCATAATTTCCATCAAGAGTACTTGCATACTGTCCACTGAAGCAGATGAAAAACTGGCTTGAAGCACTATCGTAGTCCATGCTACGAGCCATAGAAACTATTCCACGCTGATGTGAAAGTTCATTGTTAACACCATTAGCCTTGAACTCACCCTTGATAGTCTCAGAACTTCCACCTGTTCCGTCGCCCTTAGGGTCTCCGCCCTGTGCCATAAAATCATCGATAACACGGTGGAAAGTAAGACCATTGTAGAATCCTTCGTTTACAAGCTTCTCAAAGTTATCACAGGTAATAGGGGCCTGATCAGGGTGAAGTGTAAGAATTATGGTGTTTCCAGACTGAACTGAATCCTCCTTCTGATTTGGGAGGTTAAGCTCCTTTCCACAGCCTGAGAGCATGATCATTGCTGTTGCAGCTGCCACAGCCATAATTTTCTTGATATTTCTAAAACTCTTCATATTTCTATTCTCCTTTTATAAGGCTGACGTCAAAAAACGTCAGCCTTTTTAGAATGTTTATTCTTGAAAACACAAATCCTGTGACAGCTCCTGCTATGTTGAGTATAAAGTCATCAATATCGCATGCTCCACACATAGTAATAAACTGTATCATCTCCACGCCAATTATAACTGCCGAAGCCGTAAGCAGAAATCTTACAAAACGTCGCTGCTTTTTCCATATTGCAGGAAAAAACAAACCTGTAGGCAAAAATGCAAGGAAATTCCCGAATATATTTTCAGCTGAGATATCTCCGTATATATCATCATTGGTGCGAAGATAGCCAATGAACTCATCAACTGTTCGAAACGGCACGAAGTTAGTGTACTCCTGAAAATACTCGCTATAAGTCAGAACTCCCCACAAACTGCTTCTCATAAAGAAAAGCATATAGGCGGCAGAGATGATATATACTGCAAAAAGTGTAAGGATTATAGTTTTTTTCATTCACAAATCAGTCAACAAGAGTTGGATTGAAGTCCTCCTCCCACGGAAGTCCCCACTTGTTGAGAGCCTCCATGAACGGATCAGGATCAAACTCCTCAATGTTGTAAACGCCTGCCTTTTTCCATGTACCTGTCATTATCATCATAGCACCAATCATAGCTGGAACACCTGTGGTATAGGATATTGCCTGCGAACCTACCTCCTTTTAGCACTCCTGATGATCGCAGATATTATAAAGGTAGTAGTTCTTGTCCTTGCCATCCTTTTTTCCGCGGAAGATACAACCAATGTTGGTCTTGCCAACTGTCCTCGGACCCAGTGATGCTGGATCTGGAAGTACAGCCTTGAGGAACTGGAGCGGAACTATCTCTTTACCCTCGTACATGATAGGCTCAATAGAGGTCATGCCTACGTTTTCAAGGCACTTAAGATGTGTGAGGTAGCTCTGACCAAATGTCATAAAGAAGCGTATACGTTTGATACCCTTTATATTAAGAGCAAGTGACTCAAGCTCTTCGTGATGAAGAAGATACATATCCTTCTCGCCTACGCCCTTGAAGTTATATACACGCTTTATCTCCATAGGTTCTGTCTCTACCCATTTGCCATCCTCGATGTAGCTACCCTTTGCGGATACCTCGCGGATATTTATTTCTGGGTTGAAGTTTGTAGCGAAAGGATAGCCATGATCACCTCCGTTGCAGTCAAGGATATCAATGTAGTTTATCTCATCGAACTCATGCTTCATTGCATAAGCTGAGAATACTCCGGTAACGCCTGGGTCAAAGCCGCTGCCGAGAAGAGCTGTAATACCTGCTTTTTCAAATCTCTCACGGTAAGCCCACTGCCACTTGTACTCAAATTTAGCTGTATCCAGCGGCTCGTAGTTTGCAGTATCAACATAATGTGTTTTGGTAGCCAGACAAGCGTCCATAATAGTAAGGTCCTGATATGGAAGTGCAAGATTGAGCACTACATCTGGCTTGTAACTGTTGATGAGAGCAACCAGTTCGTCAACATTATCTGCATTTACCTGTGCAGTCTCGATAACCGTCTTTGTTGTAGGCTGGAGCTTTTCCTTTAGCGCGTCACACTTTGACTTTGTGCGGCTGGCTATCATAATGCCCTCAAATACCTCGCTGTTCTGACAGCACTTGTGAATTGCTACGGAAGCAACGCCGCCACAGCCAATAATCATACATTTTCCCATTTTTAATTCCTCCGTATCTTAAATATTATTTTACTTTGCAATATAGCATTAACATTAGAATAACGTAAATTTTTTATAAGGACCTTGTTTTAGAGTAGATATATATATCATGAGATGGATAATTGATCCAGCCAAAAGAACAATTCCAAACCCGAAAAAAAACAAGAAACCAGTATTGATATTTGATTCACTTGGACAATAATGCTTATTTAAATTTTGAGGATCAATATAGAACTCTACCGTATTTCCTTTTTTATGTTTCAATTTAGGTGATGATATCTTGCTGACAATAATATGTTCTTCTCCATTATAAGTATAAGTAAATTCAGGATAATAACTTTTGCTATCCGAATCATATATCACATCTGAAATAACTGCTGTTGTTTTAAAATAGCATTCATTTTTTAATTCATCGTCAGTTATTGACAAAAAAGCCAACCAAAAAATTGAAATTGTTCCTAAAAAAGAAAGAATCAAACTTAAAATATTAGGTCTTCTACTCGGATATCTTTTCATCTTTTACTCCTAGAAGCTTTAAAGATAAATTCAATAAGCTCATTATTATCACAGCTTTATCATAAAACAAGCTTCATTGGCCTGAACACCGAAACATTTTCCTTAAAGCCAAGCTTCTTATACAGTGGATAGCCGTCTGAAGATGCCTTTAGCTCTATATAATCTAAGCTCATATTCTTTGCATCAGCAATAAGCAGTTCCATGAGAGCTTTGGCTATACCCTGACGTCTATACTGTGGATTGACATAAACATTCAGTACATTTCCTATCTTTCCGTTAGGAAAATTAGAATTTGGCGGCATTTCAATAAGCACAAGGAAAGCTGATCCTATGATAGTTCCATTATCTTCGGCAATATATGCAAAAAAGTCACAGTTAAGATGCTCAGCATAGTATTCTGGAAGCTTTTCTCTTATATGCTCAGCCTGTTCCGCAGTCATTTCTGGAAAATCCTCAAGAAGGTACTGCATACGGATATCAGTTAGTCCTGCGGCATTCTGCGCTCTGAAAATGTCCATCGTATTATCCCTTTCATCGTGATGTTATCAGCTTACTTCTCATCCTCAGCTTTTTTTATCCAATACTCGGTGTCCTCCTTGGCTCTGCGAACCGCAAAGACAACAGGACATACAGCAAGAGCAAGTCCAATAATAATGAACGATACCATTCCACTGTATTTCTCCTTATAATCAGGAATATAAACGTGGTCAGGATTGTCAGGATCAACGTACACGCTGACCTTCTGCCCTCTACTAAGATCAATATCCTCCGAATAATTATTTTCAATATGTATATGCTTCTCATCATTATAAACATAACTGAATACGGGAGCATATGACACCTCAGAATCATCATCACTGTCGAATCTGTGAGAGTTGAACGAGTCAACCGTTCCTTCAACAAGAACAGTGCAGTCGTGCTTATCTTTAAAAAATGAAAATGTCCGATAACAGCCGAAAACTAAAAACACAAGTCCAAACAATATAAAGAAGTAAGAAAGCATAATATAGAATTTGAAAACAGACTTTGATCTTCTTCGTATCTCGTCTTCAGACATTTTGTTATCATGGTTTTCACGGAACTTATCAACCATTACATCACGTTTTATCGTGAAATCGTCATTGTGACTGCTGTTGAAATCAATTCCCATATCATTCACCCCAATAATACCTGCAGTTGCTTACGAAAGTGCCAACAGCATTTCCCTTATGATCTTGCAGGCGACTGCCGTAGAAACTCCGCTCTGATCGTAAACGGGACTGAGCTCGTTCACGTCGCATCCCACGATATCGAGCTTACTGCAAACTAAAGTTACAGCCTTCCTCAGATCATCAAAAGTAACGCCTCCAGCCTCTGGAGTTCCGGTTCCAGGGAATATCGACGGATCCAGAACATCGAGATCAAGAGTAAAATACACTTTTTTGCCTTTAAGTTTTTCAACTACCTCTTCAAGTCCGTCAAAGTTGAATTTATGCATTTCCGTATGCTCGTCTGCGAAGTAAAACTCCTCGCGGTCTCCGCTACGGATACCGAACTGAAAGATATGATCATCGCCCACCAGTTCATGGCAGCGTCTGAGTACACAAGCATGAGACATTTTTTGACCAAGATAGTCATCGCGTAAATCTGCATGTGCGTCAAAATGCACGATATAAAGGCCATTATATTTGTCGTTCACAGCCATGACAGATCCGAGAGTAACTAGATGTTCACCGCCTATCATAAATGGAAGCTTATCATCCGCAAGTATCATATCCGTACGGGCAGAGATATCCGCTATAGCACGTTCTGTACTTCCGAATGGAAGTTCAATGTCTCCGCTGTCAAAATAACTGTAGTCCGTCATATCCTTATTCTGATACGGACTGTATGTTTCTATACCGAAGCTCTCATTGCGTATTGCCGAAGGAGCGAACCTCGTTCCAGGACGAAAGCTTGTAGTACCATCAAAACCTGCACCGAAAAGAACTATCTTAGCCTCCTCATATTCACTGTCACATGCTATAAATGTCTGTATATTCTTATTCAACATCTCTAAGTAGCTCCTCTACATAGCATGGGAGCGCAAAAGCCCCCGTATGAAGTCTCGGATTGTAATATCTTGTCTTAATGCCGAGCATGCTCCATTTAGTTCCGTTATAATCATTGGTCGGGTGATACTTCTTTGAAGCAAAGCCGAAAAGCCAGTGTCCCGATGGATATGTGGGGATATGAGCCTGATACACCTTGCTTATGGGGAAGCTTTCGACTATGCGCTTGTGCGAGCGCTGCATGGCTGCAGCGTCCTCGTCATAGAACGGGCTTTCATGCTGATTTACCATGATGCCGTCGTCGCGAAGCGCCTTGAAGCAGCTTCCGTAGAATTCCTTTGTGAAAAGCCCCTCACCAGGACCGAAAGGATCGGTGGAATCAACGATAATAACGTCATACTGATCCGTACAACGACGTATGAACTTAACTCCGTCCTCGTAGAACACATGAACTCTCGGGTCGTCGAAGCGGCATGCTGTAGTGGGCAGATACCTCTTGCATACCTCTACCACAAGTTCGTCTATCTCCACGAGATCTATACTCTCAACTGAAGCATATCGAGTGAGCTCACGGACAACACCGCCATCACCTGCACCGATAACAAGTATATTCCTTGGATTCGGATGTACTGCCATAGGAACATGAGTTATCATCTCATGATAGATGAACTCGTCCTTTTCTGTCAGCATCATATAGCCGTCCAGTGTAAGGAAACGTCCGAACTCCTTGGAGTCAAATATGTCTATGCGCTGGAACTCGCTGTTTCCGCTGTAAAGCTGATGATCTACCTTTATTGAAAATTTAACGTTCGGAGTATGTCTCTCCGTGAACCATAATTCCATACTATACCTCCGTTTTAAATCAGGATTTTGCTCCGCAAAATTTTGATTTAAGCCGTTAGCTATTAGCCATTAGCTGTAGGGGCAACGTTACGCCACCCATAAACAAAATATCGATCATTGCATGGGCAGATGGTATCTGCCCCTACAAATATAAATTATGATTTATCAGCGGGAGGTCCTCCTGCTGAAGGATTAACGCCTGCAAGCTTCATAGAAAGCTTTATGTAGATCGGCGTTACGATAAGAATAATTAAAAATGCCACAACAAAACTGATAATGAGTGATTTTAAGAACATTATCGCAAAAGGCGGAAGCTGTGCGTGTCCGTTGCTCATCTTCATAGCCATTCTGCGTGCAAGAACTATCATAGAAAGTGTGATGACAGGTGTGTATATAAGATCAGAGATAAGTGAAGAAATGATGTTTGCAGGGAGGCTGCGCTCCTTGAGGCCCATAGCCTTTACAGCACCGCTTTCGATTTTTCTCATAGGCACAACAAAGCCTATTAGTATACTGATAACTGTACTTACAGCAAAGCTTACAAGAAACGGTATCAGCTTAAAGCCGTCCTCCGATGTGAGATTGCCTGTAAGAGACAGACAAAAACTGAGCGTTACTCCCATAAGGAGCGTCATAATGATTCCTACTTTTTTCATATCCATTTTTCCTTCCTAATAAAGAAAATATATAATAAAACGCTCTGCACGTTTTATTGCACATCAAAGATTGAGGACGTTCAGTCTCTCGATATTAATATCCTCAGTACCAGTCATCTGGCAGCCCTTCTCCTTAGCATACTTTATATACTCTATTATCTCGTGGGTTATTAGCTCACCAGGAGCTAGTATCGGTATACCGGGAGGATAACACATTACAAATTCGCTGCATATCTCACCTGCCGCCTCGTCAAGTGGCAGTGAACGCTTTGCCGCGTAGAACGCCTTTCTCGGAGTTTCCGAAACCACAGGGCTGATATATTCCTGTGTGAGCAGCTCCGAACCGCTTTTGCCGAAGCGTCGCTTTATCTCCGCTAGTGCGCTTATAAGGCGTTCGATATCGCGCTTTCTGTCACCTACCGAGATATATGCGAGGATATTTCCAATATCACCGAATTCTATCTGTATATCGTACTCGTCACGAAGCAGATCGTAGACCTCGATACCTGCAAGTCCGATAGGCAGCGTATAGATACTGAGCTTTGACACATCAAAGTCGTAGATGCTGTCACCGTTTATCAGCTCTTTGGAGTAAGCGTAATAGCCCCCTATCTCGTTTATCTCGGAGCGTGCATATTCAGCCATTTCCACTGTTTGAGCAAATATCTCCCTGCCGCCGAGAGCAAGTCTTTTTCTTGATATATCAAGACTTGACAACAACAGATACGAAGCGCTGGTAGTCTGTGTAAGATTTATCACCTGACGCATATAGTCTGCGTTAACATTTTTCCCAAGAAGAAGGAAAGAACTCTGTGTAAGGCTTCCTCCCGATTTGTGCATACTTACTGAAGCACAATCCGCACCTGCCGCCATAGCGGTGAGCGGAAAATTTTCCCCGAAGTAGAAATGTGTACCGTGAGCCTCGTCAACAAGCACAAGCATACCATGAGCATGAGCGAGTTCCGTTATTTTTTTTAGGTCAGAGCATATACCATAGTATGTTGGATTATTGACCATTATCGCCTTTGCATCAGGATTGTCTTTTATAGCCTGTTCCACCTGCGCCACCGACATTCCCAATGCGATCCCCAGCTTGGCATTCACATCAGGATTAACGTAAACAGGCACAGCACCCGTTAGGATAAGAGCATTTATGGCGCTCCTATGTACATTTCGCGGCATAATTATTTTGTCGCCTTCCTTGCAGGCGTACATTAGCATACTCTGTACCGCAGATGTAGTTCCCCCTACCATGAAGAAAGCGTTTGCAGCTCCGAAAGCCTCCGCTGCCAGTGCCTCCGCATCCTTTATAACTGATACTGGATGACAAAGATTATCGAGGGGCTTCATTGAGTTGACGTCAACATTCATACAGTCTTCGCCGAGGAACTCAGTAAGCTCCATATTTCCTCTGCCGCGTTTGTGCCCTGGTACATCAAATGGCACTATTCTCATGCGGCGGAATTTCCTCAACGCCTCATAAATAGGTGCATTTGTCTGAGAAAGCTCAGCCATTTCCGAACACGTTCCTTCCGCTGAAAATTTCTATCATCTCCCGCTGGAGGGCGTTTGTAATCTCAAGTCTGCGTCTCGGCGGAAGTTCGTTAACATCTGTATTAAAGAGATAATTCTGCAGGTCAAGCTCCTTTATGAGCATTTTAGTATGGAACATATTCGCCTGATAAACGTTTATGTCCACAGCATCGTACTTATCCAGTATCTTTTCGTCTATATAGTTCTGTATTGAGGTTATGTCATGATCTATGAAAAGCTTTTCACCATCAAGGTTTCGAGTAAAACCTCTTACCCTATAATCCATAGTAATGATGTCAGAATCAAAGCTGCCAATAAGATAATCAAGAGCTGTAAGAGGTGTTATCTTGCCACAGGTTGCAACATCAATATCCACACGGAATGTTGCAATGCTGGTATCAGGATGAAATTCTGGGTAGGTATGGACTGTAACATGACTTTTGTCAAGATGAGCAACAGTTTCGCTACCTCCGGCAGGTATCATTGTATCGTCAGCGATAAGGAATGTGGCTGACGCGCCCTGTGGGTCGTAGTCCTGACGCGAAACACTAAGTACCTGCGCTCCTATCATCTCCGTAACATGAGTCATTATATCCGTTATACGCTCAGAGTTATACTGCTCATCTACATAGGCAATGTACTCCTGCTGAGAACGCGCTGTTTTAGCATAACAGACATCATAAATATTGAAGCTCAATGACTTCGTTAGATTATTGAACCCGTAGAGTTTAAGCTTATTCTCCATAATAAACACACCTTTATAAACAAAAATGCACACAAAAGACCTTATCAGCCTTTGTGTGCATGAAATATACGTGTAAAACACAGAAACTTCATTAATGGTACAGAGTCTATATAAGCAAGTACTACCTTTTACTACTCTTATTGACCTTTCACAAGCTGATGAGAACTTATAAAAACTTTATCGACATACTGTCGAATCAATAAGGCAACAGAAGTTGCCAGCCGAAAAATCGGCGTTCGGCATTTGACCCGGCTGTCCGTATGGCCTCAACTCCACTGGGAGTGGTCAATAGTCTTGCTCTGAAACCGAAGCTTCTTTTGCAATGAATTATATTTTATCACATTTTGCTATTATTGTCAATAGCTGCCAATGCATTGTTTACATAATTTCATCTGTTCAGAGTAAACGGGCGCTTCTGCCATAAAAAGCTGAAACTTCCTATAAATATAGAATAGATCTTTATACTCAAAGCAGATTGTCAGGATTGCTCGCATTGCAATGAGGACAATACTTAAGCCTTGCAGAATAATAGCTTCCGCAAAACTCGCAAATCACCTCTCTTGCCTGACCGCCACCGTATGCATTACCTGTCATGCCCGTTTTTTTACTCGTCTGAAGATAAGGTGATGTACCGCCGTAACCTGAATCCGTTCCATTATATGAGCTGCTTCCTGCTGTCTGAAGGCCGAAGGTATCGGGCTCCTCGGGCGCAGGCTTTGCACCTCTGTACTTGAAGGTCCCAAAAAATACCATAAAGAACATGTGAAACAATACAAACGCCAGAGGAAACAAATAAGGAGCTGACTCTTTAAGATTTAACCCTTTCTTATAGCTCGCTGTAATATCGTCGAATGAAGCTGACAGCTGAGCTCCTATATCCTTGTCATTGCTTGTCAGCCTGCTTTGAAAAACACTTGTGAATCTGTCAACTACTGCAGAGGTGAGAATATTGTCAGTATCGTCGCCCTGCATACCTTCCCAGTACCAATCAATATATGAACTTGACGGATAGCTTTCCTGCGAATAAACTATAAGCCAGTGCATCTCATCATCGAATTCCATCAGGTACCGGTCATAAGCATATTCTTCAAGGTTAGTCCTATTTGACCATTTCTCATTGTATACTGTGACTACCGAAGGAGTTACGCCTGTTTTCTTCATAAAGCGCTCCAGCGATTCGTATAGGGTCTGCTCATCACTGATAACGTCAGCCTCGTCACTGATAACAATATTATGATTATAATTCTTTTTAGCTATCGGAATACATTTTAATGCAGATGGAACCAGAGTAACAAGGAAAGGTAGATAAAAAACTAGCAGAAGCAGCCTTGGCCACTGAATCCCCGGCTTGAATCTCCTATCGGCATAAAAATACCTTGGTTCTCCTCGTCTGTAGTAAACATACCGTGTTGAACCCGGAAAGCGTCCGCGGCTTATTGTCGGACCCCTTGATCCGCCTCCGCGTGACCCTCCGTGTGAACCTCCGTGTGAACCTCCGTGAGAGCCGCCTCCAGATGAATGTGGCATATTCATTCCCCCTATATCAATATATTATCATTATTCTACATTATTTGCACAGTTTTGTCAATGCTTCGGTAAAAAACTATTTCTTAATGTTATATGTCAAAAAGCATCATATCAGATGTTATTTTTCACAAAAATATATTGACAAATCCGTGCATTCAGGTTAAAATAGAAACATGAGGGAACAGCCGCTTCGGCGGACAATCCCCGGTCTCACACATCAACTCGGTAATATCATTCTGCAAAAGATACAGTTTTCAACATTGCTGAACATCTGTTAACGGAACGGTAAAAAACGAGGAATAATTATGTAATAAAGTGTTCATAAACGTCGCTGATAAATGAAAATCAGATGAAATCGATAGCATTATCCTTGACAATAAATGCACAATGACATATAATGTTCTTGTGGCACAAGGGGTGTGCCTATGAAACTTTTTTACATGAAACAGGAGGATTATAAAAATGGGTGTATTTCAGAGATTATCAGACCTTCTCAAGGCAAACGTAAACGATCTTATCGACAGAGCTGAAGATCCGGAGAAAATGGTGAAGCAGATCATCATTGATATGCAGACAGAGCTCGCTAAGGCTACTCAGAATTATGGCAAGGCAAAGGCAAGTGAGCGCCTCGCTGAAAAGAAGTACCTAGACGCTCAGAAGGTATCAGCAGACTGGGAATCCAAGGCAAAGGCTGCTCTCGCAAAGGGTGACCAGGATCTTGCTAAGCAGGCTCTCGCAAGGAAAGTTAAGGCTGACGAAGATCTTGCAAATTATAAGGAAATGTTCGATTCTATCTCTGCACAGACCGATGCTATCGGCGATCAGGTAGAGGTACTCAAATCAAAGCTTGAAGAGGCTAAGAGCCGTCAGGCAATGCTTATCGCACGTTCACAAATGGCAGACACACAGAAAAGCCTCGCAAAGGCTGCAGGAAGCTTCGACCCAAACTCTTCCTTTGACAAGTTCCAGAGAATGGAAGAAAAGGTTGTTCGCAAGGAAGCTGAGGCTGCTGCATTTACAGAGATTGCTGGCGACGCTCTTACAGGCGGCACAGGCGACGAGTTGAGAAATACTTTCAAGGACCTCGAGTCTGAGGCAAAAGTTGATGCAGAACTACAGAGACTTCTTGCTGAAATGAACGGCGGTACAAACAGCACTAACTAATTAATTATATCAAAGGATTTTCAACATGAACCGCAAGAAAAAGAATATCTGTCCCGAAAAGAAAATGTTCAGGGAATCGCTTCCGATATTAGGTGCGATCTTCCTTGTAATAACAGCCGCAGCATACATCCTTTTCCGCAGCTGGAGCAATAAGATTTATTACGAAAAGTGGAAAGAATACGAGGATTGCGGTATCTGAATATGTCACAAAAGTTCCGAAGCATCAATGGCTTCGGAACTTTTTTATATCTATTATCTGTATAATCACAATGTAGTATTAATATGTATGTTTCTGTGATGTTATCGTTGTATTAAGATCACCTTCTCAGTATACTCAGCTTACATGCTTTCTGTTCGTCTAACCTGTTATTCGCCTGCACATTCCTCTGATTCCGCCTCGCGGCGTACACTCTTGCAGTTAAGCTATACACTTTCCTCTTTCTGGATGTGTTCAGAACTTTTACCCATTAGATTATGCCCATGTCATACAAACAAAAAGAGGCCGACCTATAAAAAGTCTGGCCTCATAATTTTAATAATCAGGTATATTATCAATCTGTATTATTGGTATTCTCATCTTGTTCAGCTTTTATGGTGTTAAATACAGAATCAACATCTTCAATAGTGAAGTCGGGAGAATCAAATACATAATTGTCAAGAACAAATGATACGCTGCTATTCGGATAAGTTGCCCTATACGAAAGAACCTGTCCTTTTTTACTCAGAACTAAAGCTACATCTTTGTATGTTTTGCTTTCATTGTCTACTACAGCTTCATGGTACATTATATTCATGCTGCCGTCATTTGCGGTGTCCATAGTCATATCTGTACAATTATCTTGTGCTGAATATAATCTCGGAGTAAGGTCATTTTCAATATCCTTGCATAAATAAATATAATGATTTACAGGTGGAGGACTAGCATATCCATTGCTGTACCCATATACTCCAACGAACCGTTTTGCTCCTGTTCCTTTTTCAATTACTTTTGCAGCAGATATATCACAACCATTCATTACTATTTCCATTGTAACAGCTTTGCCGCCTTCTGTTCCTTCGCCTGTCATGTACATTTTCTCATTTCTGGCATCTACACTGAGATATCCGCTTACTTCATCTGTTACTCCATTAATATTATACGTATATGTGTAATGCGCTGAAAGATTTTCATAATTATTTATGCCTTTGTTTATATCTTCCGCAAATTCAGAAAACCGATCTATTTGAAGGTGCTTTTCAAATATCTCCTGCAACTTTCCAGTATCATTTTCGTTTTTCAGCTTATAGCAACCGATACCTCGAATACTCATATAGCCGTCGGGATAAATATTAAGTGTCTTATCTCCTTCATGAACAGTATAAAAACCGTTGGAATAATAAAAACCTTGTTCTTTGCGTTCTCCTGTTTCAGCTTCTATTTCAGCCTCTGTAGTACCAATCCATTCAAGTGAAGCTATCTCATCGATAAATTCTACAGAGTTTATAATACTGTAATATCGAACTTTCGTGTCATAATGCGGCTTTCCCTGCGGGATGCCTGTACATCCATTTATCCATGATGCATTTCTCGCATTGCTGAATGTCTGATGCAATTCATTTATAAGCGTATCCGGATCAATATCAAAGAACGCATCGTCCATAGGTATCATACATTCTTCCCATATAAGTCTGAGCTTATCAAGATACATTATATCCTTTAGTTTATATACTACAAAAAAATCATTATAGTATCCAGCCAAATATCCGTCTTCGCTCAGGCTCATTCCGTTTATGCTGTAGTAGTCATTAAAATCAAAATCATCTGCTCTTACCCAGTCACAGCTGAGAATTATATTGCTAATTTGTTCACTGTCTTTGAACTCAAACATTCCTGTTTCGCTGCCCTTATGCTTTACCGCAGTATTCATCAGGCTGCTTGTCGGGTCAAAGCTGCTTGAATAACTTTCTAAAATAAATCTCTCTATTTCAGCCTCATAAACATCATTCCAGTTGAATAAATCAGAGCTTATAGTATCCAGTTTATACATTTTCATAAGATCATCAAACGATTTTTTCCCATTAATAAAGCTGTGATAAGTCGTTTTATCTGTGCTTGTATCTGTCCAGGAGTAATCTCCATTTTCATACAGGTCAAAAATATAATATATGTTTTCTTCTGTTCCAAAATTAAACTTCAGATGCCTTGCAGTTTTAGAAATACTTTCTGTCTCAATAATTGGATCAAACTTGTCCATATATTCAAAAAATTCATTTTGTTCTTCACTTCCCAGATGAGGATAACCGCCACCTGCACCGTCAAATACACACAAAACTGTATTCATCATATATTTTTCTCTGTTTGCTTTAAGCTTGTCATATATAGAATCATACTCAATGTTATCTTCAATGTTATTGTCGCTATTTTTCATCTGAGAAAAGTAGTATGCACCACCGCCAAAAGCTCCTGCAACTATAACAAAAGTCGCTGCAACAGCAAGTATTTTTTTCCATATGGTTCTGTGATATACATCGACACCGGAAACGACTATTTCTTGTTTGCTTTCACTGTATAACTCTTCAGCATTATCCAATGTTTTTTCGCCTGTATACTGAGTATCGGCATCTTGTATAAGATCTTCGTCTATCATGCTCATAGCTTTCATAAAATTATTCTTATTCATAATCATATCCCTCCTTCTTCAGAAATACTTTCAGTTTTTTCCTCGTCCGAAAAAGATAAGTAGCGACTGTTTTCTCGTTCAGGGAGAAGCGTCTTGCTATGTCCGCAACCGAATCACCATAGGTATACCTACGCACAAATACTCTGCGCTGAATTTCATCCTGCGTTCGCAAAAAACGGCTGATAGTTTCTGCAAGATCAGACAGCTTGATATTATCATCAGGATCAGCAGGCACACAGTCCGATATCTCTTCAAGTGATACCGTATAATGGTTATTGCGTTTGGCAGCAGTATTGTATTCAAGTCTGTTTATAGCGATATTCCTGACGATACTGCACAAATAGCTTTTCAGGTTGTTTGGCATTGCAGGCGGTATGTTTTTCCAAACCTCATAACAGGCCGAATTCACACACTCTTCGATATCCTCGTGCTGAGAAAGAACATTTCCCGCAATATATTCGCACAGTCGTTCATATTTATGACGGATCTCTCTGATAGCTGATTCATTCCTTTTTTGCAGTAATTCAATTATTGATATATCATCCATATGATAGCCTCCTTTCCCGAGGGCCTTTGCTCCTCTACTTATATAGTCAGATTTTAAAAGGAAGAAATTTCACTTTTGAAAAAATTTTTTGGAGCACAATATATAAAAACAGTCACAAGATCATTTATCATGTGATATGATCCTGTGACTGTTTGCTATTATTTGACCAAAAGACATTACCAAAATCGGTTAGCTTTCAGTTCGGTTATTAATCTTCTGGATCAAGACTTGTTATCTTGTGAAGCAGATACATCTGGATGCGGAGTGCGTCATTTGATGTAAGTCCCTTGCTAGAAGTATCAACGTCAGCATTTGCAGCACCTTCTTCTGTTATGTGCTTGCTGTCAGTTCCGTTAACACCATACTTATTCGGATTTGCAAGAGCCTGCATGATAAGAACAGCATCTGCCATATCTATATTGCCGTCCTGGTTAGCATCGCCTGCGAGACCGCTTTGTGTTTTAGGTGAATCACCTCTATCAGTTGTGACATTAGTATCATGAGTTGTTGTAGGTGTAGTAGTTGTTGTAGATGTAGTAGTTGTTGTCTCAGTTGTTGTTGTCGTCTCACTGGTAGTAGTAGTTGTTGTCTCAGTTGTTGTAGTTTCCTTTGAAGTAGTAGTTGTTGTCTCCTTAGGCTGTGTTGTTGTCGTTGTAGCCTTGGGCTTGTCACTTCCTGTGCCGCCAAGACCGTCAGCCTTTGTACCGTCAGGCTCTTCACCGTAATAAAGCTTACCGTCAACGTAAACAGGTACATAAGGTGTTATAGCGCCCTTTGCCATTCCGTCTGCTGCATTTGCGCTCTTGCCTACACCCTGTGCAGAGAAATCGTTTGATGAATCCCAGCCACTGCCGTAGTCAGGCATTACTATAGCAAGAAGTATCTCACACTGCTGCTGTCCTTCAGAAATAGGAAGAACAACACGTCCGTCAGGTAGATTAACTTCAATATAGTAGATATTACCGCTGTACTGAATAGGCTTGGATATCTCTGCTGTCTTGTAACCCTTTGAGGAATACATAGCAGACTGGTCACGGTCACAGCGTATAACAAGGTCCTCAGGATTCTTGCCTGCGGAAATTACCTCACTGAGATCCATGAAGTATCTGAATGAAATGTTGTCCTGAACTCTTGCAGGCCATGCAGAGTGGTTAGTAACCTTGAAGCTGATAGTCTGACCACTTGAGTCGCCGCCCTTTGAGAGCACTTCAACGTAGAACTCGGGACCGTCATGTACCTCAGGCTCTGGGAAATTTGCATCCTTTGTGCCGCCATACTTGTCAACCATCTTGCAGAGCATTGCTGTGAAGCCTGCGTTATAGTCAGTTGCAACCTCATTATTTATGAAGTCCTGACGATCATCGTTATATGAGCCATCCTGATTAGGACCTCCTACAAGAGCACCATAAAGGATATGTCTTGTCTTATCAGGAATCTTAAGATCATTCTTCCATGAACCATGAGCTGTACGATGGTGAGGATTCTGAGGATACTTATCTCCGAAACCAACTACATAGCTCTGCTTGAGTGGGTTGTCACCGAGAGCATAGTTAACCTGTGCCTCAGCAAATTCTGTGTACTTAGAAGCCTCTGAAGTGAGGATAGTATCGCTTGCAACAGTTGCAATAAACGCAGCTGTATTTGCATATCTCAGACAGCCCCAGTTACTCAGCCAGCGAAGTCCGCCTGATATTATCTTAGCTTCGTCGCCATTTACCCAACGGTCACAGTGCTTCTTAACATGAGCAATAGCACTGGAATCGTTTGTATTTATAGCGTAAAGAAGCATTGCACCCTGCATATTGTCATCCCAGCAATGTGCCCAGCCGTAAGCAAGAGTATCACCCTCACCCAACATCTTTCCGAGATTAGGCATGAAACTCTTTGCATCAGCAAGGTAAGCCTCGTCCTTTGTTGCGATGTACAGCCAGTTTGCTGCATAGAAGAGTTCATCATAGAAGTGACTTGACTGATAGAAGCCTTGTGCATCGCTCTTATTATAAACATCATCACTTGGTGATGTCTTAGCTATCTTGTAGATATTCTCAGCATGCTTAAGGTAATCAGCCTTCTTGGAAGCATCAATGCTGCCATCAAGAGCTGCTGAACCTGCTGCAAGAGCTGCTGCCATTTCACCGAATACAGCTGAACAGCCCTTTGATGATTTGAGAGCTGCACGTGACTCTGCAATAGAATGTGAGTTGTCTTCCATACCGTACTCAAGAAGCTCAACCGGGCCCCACCAAGTATGGTCATCCTTACCGATACCTACCTGATATACTACCTCAGAACCCTTATCACATTCAGCAAGGTAATCAAGTACAAATGTAAGGTTGTTTACGTAGGTATCCTTGAGACCAGCCTTTGCAAGTCCGTCAGGGTACTGATATAACCCCCATGCAAGCATTGAAGCCGAATATGACATAGGAAGATTGAACTTTACATGGTCTCCTGCGTCGAACCAGCCACCGAGAACAGGATCCTGCATAGCTGAGTCTGCCTTCCACTCAACTCTGTTCCACTCAGGAAGCGGTCCTGCCTGCTGCGCCTCATAGAAGAAAAGGGATTTGTCAAGTGCATCGACGTAGTTAAACTTGCCGTCGGCAGCATTTGCTGTCATCATCATGCCTGCGGGCAGAGCCGAAACAGTTGACGAAGCCAGCAACATGGCGGAAACGATACCGCCTGTCAGTTTTTTAAGCATAGTAAAACTCTCCTCTCAATTTTTATTGCTCCGTCTGTGCGGAGCTTCCTCACGAGTATACCATAGCTATACATTCTCATTATGCCATAATTTACTGCTTATGTCAAGCAGATAATACAAATTTGAGTTGCTAAAACAGTTTATAAATATC
>JAFZYX010000076.1 GCA_017616055.1 Ruminococcus sp. | reverse complement strand
GTATCATAAGAAAACTCAAGGTGTTCGCCATCATATGGGTGCTCTCTGATAAGATCAATATATTCCTCAAGGCATAGATTTTTAGAGTGCATATAGTAAGCGTGAGGGATTCCTACATATCGGAAATGCCATGGTTCATCCCTGAACTTTGTAATACTTTCTTTATCTTTAGTATAGCGAACTATAAATCCATATTGGTAGCAGTTGTCGTTGATTATCTTGAAATCGCCAGTGCCATCGTAATCATTGTTTACAGTTTCAGAAAAGTCGAATGCAAGCCCAGATTCATGCTCGCTGCATCCTGGAGGTGCTACTCTATCAGAGTCATCCTTGCCTGTATTTTCAAGATCATTTTCATAGAGCTGACGCTGGAAGTCGTTAGTGCGATATGAACCGATGATGTTAAGTGTATCGTTATTAGTTTGGTCGTAGAAGTCCTGTATCATATTTACCATAGGAACATAGACTTGTTTTAGTATAGAATAAGTTTCATCAACAGTAGTAAAGCAGGTGCAATTATTCTCTAGATTCATTTTGTAAATGCTTACTAGATCTTCATTGTGTGATGAGAAGTATTCATGGTCTCTGTTGATAAGGATAAGGTCTCCGTAAAACTTAGATTTACTTTCAACCAGTCTTGTCTCGTATATAATCTGATTAGGGTCTGGGGGAGTGGTTGCAGTTGTATCTGTCGATGCTATATCCTTGTTATCATAAAAGGAAGACTGCTCTACCTTTGTAACGTCGGTGAAAGCACTCTTTGCAAAAAATCCGCATGTGCCGAGAAGCACAAGGCTGATAATAACTTCGGTAGTGGTCTTAGCGTGCCTGATACTTTTCTCTTTGCTTATTCTTTTCTTAGACATATGTCTGCTCCAATCCGCTGTCACAATACAGCTATTCGTTTTAAACTTTTGTTCTTTTTTATCTCTTTTTCGAATATCGGAATGTTTTTTATATTATAACATATTTCTCTGTGAAAATATAGGGGTTAGGAGTTATATTTGTAAAATCGCGGTATATGAATAACAATAGAGCTACATTAACTGTGGTATTTTACTAATGGGGAGGAGGCTACTTGACTATGCACTATCATGCTTATGAGTGGAAAATATTTATAAATCGTGTATATAGCGTTATTCTGTACAAAAAGCCGGCCCGATTTAGTACCGTATTGCACAATTTTTTATTAAACTACTTGAAAATACGTTATCTTAATGTTATAATATACTTGTGAAAGTATGTATTGGCAGAGCTGTATTAGGGGGAACGGCGTTGCAACAGCACGTTCTGCTTATGATTTCGGCTCTGCGGTTTTCTGTATTTTCGCCTTAAGGAGTGATGTTTATGAAATGTCCACAGTGCGGAACAAATAACGATACGGGTTTCAGGTTCTGCGTTAAGTGCGGAGTTAACCTTGAAAATCCGCAGGATATTAACATTGAACAGGTAGATATGGGCGGATATCATTCTGAAGACGATCCTGCAACAGGCGGATTTACCCTCGGCAGCAGCACTTTCACTATAAGCGACACATCATCGAGGGACTCCTCTTCAGACCTTTATACCGCCGCTGAACTCAATGATTCAGATGAAGAGTTCGATTTCAGCAGCTTTGACGATATAGACGAGCCTTTTATCCCCAAGTTGGATACGGGTCGAGTTACATTGCCCGAGCAGTCTAAGGCTGTTAGGCAGGCACAGATGCAGAACGCTGCAGGTGTATTTAGGCCACAGGGCTTAATGCAGGGAGTACCTGCACCTCAGGGCACTATGCAGGGTATTCCAGCGGCTCAGGGAATGATGCAGGGAGTACCTGCACCTCAGGGAGCTATGCAGGGAGTACCTGCACCTCAGGGAGCTATGCAGGGCATTCCTGCACCTCAGGGAGCTATGCAGGGCATTCCTGCACCTCAGGGTGCACAGCAAATGGGCGGTATGCCTATGTACGGTCAGCCAGTTATGCTTGCACAGCCACAGCTAATAGGTTACGATCAGAATGGTCAACCGCTTTTTGGACAACCTGTGATGTATCAACCTCAACTTATCGGCTATGATCAGAATGGTATGCCTGTTTACGGACAGCCTGTGATGTATCAGCCTCAGATAATAGGTTACGACCAGAATGGTATGCCTGTATATGGACAGCCAATGATGTATCAGCCTCAGATGGGCGAAATGCCAGAGGGCGTAGCTACTCAGGCAGGTATGCAGGCAGTTCCGAATATGGGTGCTATACCTGCAAATCAGTTAGCGCAGTCTCAGCCTGTACCTCCTCCAGTGGAGGATAAGGAAAAGGTTGAAGTTCCAGACGACTTTTGGGAATTCTTTGATGGCGGTAAGGCTACAGAACACGCAGAAATGGATACCGACGACTTCTTTGGTAAGCGTGGTGATGAGATAGACGGCATGAAGCGCTTCGAAAAGAAAGGCAATCCGTACATGAATGATACTCCTCTTGTTGATGCAAGTGCTCTGAAAAAGAATGAATCCGCAAAGTTTAACAAGTTTTATATGAAATCAGCTGATACTGTAAATGCCAACGATCTGAAAGCCAATCAGGAAGCCCTTCACCTTAATTATATGGGTTCGACCAAGTCTGTTGACGCCTCTGACCTGAGAGCTAATGAAAAGGTCAAAGCAAGGGATATAATGGGTGGAACTATGCAGGCTAACGCAGAAGATCTTGAAGCAGCAAAGGCTAATCCACGCAGAGGTTCCATGATGGCACAGGCTGACAAAGCAGTTCAGGCAATGCCAAGGAAAGCAAAAACCTATAATGACGAAATAGATGCGATTGAGCTTCCTGAAGAGATGAAAGCAAAAAAGACCGCAAGGCATACTGTGGAAATTCCCGGCTTGCCGGAAATTTAATATATCAATTTTATATCTTATCAAGGAGATGTTGTAAAAAATGAAGAAGTTTTTGAAGGAATTCAAAGAATTCGCACTCAAAGGCAACGTAATGGACATGGCTATCGGTGTTATCATCGGTGCTGCATTCGGAAGTATCGTAAG
>JAFZYX010000075.1 GCA_017616055.1 Ruminococcus sp. | reverse complement strand
TTCATGCTGTATTATCTCAGCTTCAAATTCACGGAAAATGTCACGATGGCGTTTGAACTTTTTGTCCATATATTCTACAGTTATTATGCGGTGACGTGTTACAGGACGAACTCCGTTAAGAGAAAGGCAGCCTTCTTCTGTTTCGTATGTCTCTTTGGATTTATCAACTATTTTAGGGTTTATCATGGCGATATACTCGTTGCCGATAAGGGCAACAAGAATAGTTTTGTGTACACCTATCATATTTGCAGCCATGCCTACACAGCGTTCCTCGTTTGCCTTTACTGTGTCGAGAAGGTCTCTGACAGTTTGCATATCGGCTTTAGTGGCAGGTTCTGACTTTATTGCTAGCACAGCTTCATCTTTAACTATGTCTTTAATCATAAAATATTCCTTTCTACAGAAAAACGGGACAAATCTGTCCCGTTGATAATTATTTCAGTTCAAGAAATGATTTGAAGTTATCCGCAAGTATCATTTGATTTTCCTTTTCCGTAAAGCCAAGCTTTAGGAAGCGCATAAGCTCATCCTCGTGGCTCCACATCGGGAAATCTGAACCGAAAAAACAGTTCTCGACACCATACTTCCTTACAATTCCAGCTGCTCTTTCTGGAGTAAGAAATGCAAGGGAGCTGCTGACATCAAACTTTACGTTTTCAAGTCCCGAAAGAACCTTTTCTGCAGCGTCCCACTGCTGGTATCCACCGAGATGTGCGGCAAGTATTTTCAATTTTGGAAAGTTATCATGGATCCGCTTTATGCGTTCGGGAGCGGAATAATCGTATCTTGCGTCACCGCAGTGTATGAGCAGGGGAAGTCGTCCTTCCATAAGCTCATAGATTTTGAAAGCCTCAGATGAATCCGCATTGAATTTTTGAAAATCGGGGTGAAGCTTTACTCCGTGAAGTCCGAGTGATATAATCTGATCAATATCAGCTTCAAGGTCGGAAGAATCGGCGTGAGTAGTGCCGAAACCATAAAAACAAGTGTGCTTCTTACACTCTTCTGCTATATATGTATTGATATTACTTGTCTGTCGCGGACTTGTGGCTGTTGAGCAAACAAGATATTTTTTTACGCCTATTCTGTTGCCTGCCTCAATGAGTTTTTCACTGAAGCCCCTGTTATTCATTGGAATGCCGTAAAACTGACCTATGCTGTCTGTCGCGGTGTCGGCTATCTTTTCTGGGAAAATATGGGAATGAGCGTCGATTATCTCATATTTTCCGTAAACCTCGGGGTTCATATTTCCATCTCCTATATACAAATTCATTGACCATTATACCCCATACAAGGATAAAAGTCAAGTAAAACCGCATAATTGTTAACCGCTGGCAATTTATCCCCTTTTTACAAACTCACTTTTTCTTTTTTGCCTTGTGTCTGAGTAGTATAAGTCCAGTGAGAGCGGCTGCCTTTGCGGCAGTTTTGGCAACGGTTTTGGGGTCAATCTTTGTGTGTATGTCTTGCGGAACATCCTCAGATATCGCAAGATTGCCTTTGCCTGCAGCTTTTACTGAACCGCCTTCGATATGTATGCCGTGAAAATCTTTTTTAAATTCCATATTAGTCCTCCCTGATGGGCTCAGCAATGAGGAATTTTATCTTCTTTCCTTCATCTGAGAACATCTTTTCATGCTCAGTAATAAAATTTTCGTATTTACTTTCTGTGTGGAGGTCGTATGTCTTGTACTTTATCTTGAAACCTGCCTTTTCGAAATATTCAAAAGACTCCTCGAAAAGCTCGTCGTCGTCAGTCTTGAACCAAAGCTCTCCGCGCAGAAACTTTTTATAGTTCACAAGCTGACGAGTGTGAGTCAGGCGACGTTTTTTATGCTTGGCTTTCGGCCACGGGTTGCAGAAATTTATATAAATTCGGTCTGCACAGTCATTCTCGTTCCATGCAAGCTCGAGGCGTTCGATGTTCTGAATGGCTATACGGACATTATCGGGAGATGTGCCTTTTTCAGCATAAGCAACTTCAAGCTTACGTTTTGCAAGGACGAGCATTTCGTTTTTGATGTCCATTGCAATGAAGTTTACTTCGGGGTGAGCTGGAGCAGCTTGTGATATGAATCCACCCTTGCCACAGCCAAGTTCCACATAGAGAGGCTTGTCAGGCTGGTCGAAAAGCTCTTTCCAATGACCTATCTGTTTGTGTGGTTCATGTATGTAAAACGGACAAGCCTCTAGCTCTGGCTTGGCCCAAGGTTTATGACGTATTCTCATAATTTACCTCCGAAATCGTACTGATTTACATTATAGCATATAAATTATGATAATTCAAGCTTTTGGAGAGCTAATAACTATGTGATGCTAACAGTTCAGAATGTAAATGGAAACTCTACAGGCTACTATTAAAAGGTATATTGCGTGGGAAATGTCAAATGGTGCAAATACTAATCTCTAACTTTTAATTAGTAAATATATATTAATAATTGTGAAATCACTAGACAAGTATTCTGTAATGTGATATAATAGACATGTTAATTGGAAACTACCCTTTAAATCGATCCCGTGAGGTCGGCAAGGCGAGTCGTTTAATACTGTAATTATAACAATATAGCTATAACTATAAGTATGCTCCCTGCCATGCGGGGAGCATTTTTTGTTGCTGAAAGGAGAGCAGTGTATGGAGTCAAAGCGCATAATCATGGACGATAAAGCAGTTCAGCGAGCTATCGCCCGGATCTCATATGAGATAATCGAGCGCAACAAGGGCACTGAGGACCTCTGCATAGTTGGTATCCTTTCAAGAGGAGTACCTATCGGAAAGCGTATCGCTGCAAAGCTCTCGGAGCTTGAGAAGAATACCGTTCCATTTGGTTCGCTGGATATCACTCCATATCGTGATGACAGCAAATCGGCTGGAGATGATGAGCGGACGGAGATTCCGTTTGATATCACCGATAAAAATATTGTTATTGTTGATGATGTTATATTTACTGGCAGAAGTTCGAGAGCTGCCATAGATGCACTGATAAAACGTGGCAGACCACGCTCCATACAGCTTGCGGTGCTTATTGACCGCGGGCACAGAGAGCTACCGATACGTGCCGATTATGTGGGAAAAAATCTTCCTACTTCACACAGCGAGGTTGTAAGAGTTTCCGTTGAGGAAATAGATGGAAGTGACGGAGTAGCAATATACTAAAATATATTTACCATAAGAAATGGAGGAATCTATGTCATCTATCCTTATAAAGAACATCCGTGCAGTCGATAACGTAACGGATATAACAGCAGACGTGTTTATAAGCAATGGAAAAATAGAGAAACTCGGCAGCAATCTTGCTGAATCGGCAGAAACGGTGATAGATGGAAAAGGACTTGTTCTTATGCCATCACTTTTCGATATGCATGTACATCTCCGCGATCCGGGTTTTACACATAAAGAGGACGTTCTCACTGGCTGCAGTGCGGCTTTGGCAGGAGGAGTTACTGGAGTCCTTGCAATGCCAAACACAAAGCCCCCGTGCGACAATCCAGAGACTATCCGCTACATTATCGATAAAGCAAATAACACCGGAGTCGATGTATATCCTGTGGGATGTATAACTGGTGGCATGAGCGGAAACGGTCTCTGCGACTACGAAGCTCTCAAATCCGCAGGTTGCATATGTATCTCCGATGACGGCAGGCCTGTCGAGAATGCAGAGAATATGCGTAAAGCTCTTGAACTGTCAAATAAGAATGGGCTTCTGGTTGCTTCACATTGTGAGGACTTGAGTATAATAAACGGCGGTATCATGAACAAGGGAGAGACCTCAGAAAAAATTGGCGTCAAGGGTATGGACAGAGCTTCCGAGGACTATATAACAGCTCGTGAGATGATACTAGCTTCATCGGTGGACGCAAGGATACATATCTGCCATGTTTCGACAGAGGGGAGCGCTGAGATGATACGCTTTGCAAAGTCAAAAGGAGTTAAGGTCACCTGTGAAACTGCTCCTCATTACTTTATGCTTACAGATAAGCTCCTTGAAAAGCGCGACGCTGATTATCGCATGAATCCGCCGCTTAGAACTCCTAAGGACGTAGTAGCTATAATCGAAGCGATAAAAGATGGCACGATCGACTGTATTATTACAGACCATGCCCCTCATGCATCAGATGAAAAGGCTGACTTTGAGAAAGCACCAAACGGAGTTGTAGGTCTTGAGACGTCACTTGCGGCTACTCTCACAGCTCTTTATCATACAGGTGAGATAAACCTTAACAAGGTAGTGGAGCTTATGTGCATTAATCCACGTAAGATACTTGGACTTGATATCCCGACCATAAATGAGGGAAGTACAGCTGATCTTGTTATTGCTGATATAGGCCGAAAATGGATAGTTGATCCCGAAAAACTTCATTCAAAGTCGAAGAATACTGTATTCAAGGGCATGGAACTCACAGGAAAAGTTCTCGTTACCATATCAAAGGGCGAGATAAGATATAACGAATTATAATTACAGGAGGAAAAGAAATGTCATTTGACAGACTTATCGAAAAGATCATCGAACTCAAAAATCCTACAGTGGTAGGTCTCGATCCTAAGTTGGAGTACGTTCCTGACTTTATTCAGCGTCGTTATCTTGACAGCGACGGCTGGACTCTGAAGGCTGCTGCTAAGGCGATATTTGATTTTAATCAGGCAATTATCGACGAAATACATGACATTGTCCCTGCAATAAAGCCTCAGGCGGCATATTACGAAATGTACGGACATTATGGCATAAGAACTCTTGAAAAGACTATTCGTTATGCAAAGCTTAATGGAATGTTCGTTATAACTGACGGAAAGCGCAATGATATTGGTGCTACGATGGAAGCCTACACAAAGGCTCATCTTGGAACTGTAACTATTGGAGACAGTGAGATAGAACCATTTGGTGCAGACGCTCTTACTGTTAACGGTTACCTTGGCACTGATGGCATAGAGCCTCTGATGAATATCTGCAGGGAGCGTGACAAGGGAATATATGTGCTTGTTAAAACATCAAATCCATCTTCAGGTGAACTTCAGGATATGAAGCTTGCCGATGGACGAACAATATACGAATGCATGGGTGATATGTGTGAGAAATGGGGCGAAGATACACGCGGAAAGTACGGTTATTCCGCAGTCGGAGCAGTTGTTGGAGCTACATATCCGGAAATGCTCACAGAACTTAGAAAGAGACTTCCGCATACAATGTTTCTTGTTCCTGGTTACGGCGCACAGGGCGGTGGAGCTGAGGGATTGAAGGGCGGTTTCGACGAAAAAGGTCTCGGAGCTATAGTTAACTCATCACGTGCTGTAATGTGTGCATACAAGAAAGAGAACTGTGATGAGCGTGATTTCGCAAAGGCAGCACGTCGTGAGGTTATTCGCATGAGAGATGATATATGCCAGTACATCAACTTGAAGTAATAAGTTTTTTAGCAATTAGAACTTAGAATACCGTGTTGGGACCCAATTGGGTCTCCGCAAATCGGACTATTGTTACCATTTTCCATACAATGGCGTTTGGAGAATGATTAAACACCAATAATACGACCTCTATATGAATAGAAGGAGGAATTTTACAATGTCATTATTCAACATGGGTGAAAAAGCTTATCTTATGCTTGCTGACGGACAGGTGTTCGAGGGCAGAAGTTTTGGTGCAAAGGGTACGGTAATAGGCGAAGTTGTTTTCACCACGGGAGTTACGGGTTATCAGGAAACTCTTACCGATCCAAGTTACTATGGACAGATAGTTACGCAAACCTTTCCGCTTATAGGAAATTACGGCGTTAACTCTGAGGACAACGAGTCTGCAAAGTCCTACGTATCTGGGTATATTGTGCGTGAGTGGTGCAATGCACCGTCAAATTTCCGCTGTGAAGGCAATATCAACGATTTCCTGAAGAATCATAACATCGTAGGTATAAACAATATCGACACACGTCGCCTTACGCGTACTATCCGCGAGGTGGGTGTTATGAACGGAGTTATCACCACCGAAGATGTTTATGCAAAGAAGGACGAGCTTCTTGAAAAGATACGTGCATTTACTGTTAAGGATGCGGTAAAGACTGTTACAAATAACGAAACACTTACCTACGAGCCTGAGATGAAAAAGTTCCGCGTGGCATTATTCGATTTTGGATACAAGCGTAATATCAGACAGGAGCTATTAAAGCGCGGATGCGAGGTTGTTGTAGTCCCTGCTTATACTACCGCCGCAGAGATTAAGGAACTTGCTCCAGACGGAATAATGTTCTCAAACGGCCCCGGAGATCCCGCGGAAAATGTTGAGATAATAGAGAATATCAAGGAGATACAGAAGCTGGGAATACTGATTTTTGGCATATGCCTCGGACATCAGCTTATGGCGCTTGCTAACGGTGGAAGGACGGAAAAGCTCAAGTATGGCCACCGTGGAGCTAATCAGCCTGTTATCGACCTGGAGAGTGGTCTCACCTACGTTACCAGCCAGAATCACGGTTACGCTGTCGTAGGTGATAGCATAGATCCTGCAGTAGGAGCGGTTTCCCATATTAATGCAAACGATAAGACCTGTGAGGGTATACACTATACCTCAGTCAACGCAAGAACGGTCCAGTTCCATCCTGAAGCGCATGGCGGTCCGCTGGATACATCGTATTTGTTTGACGAATTCGTTAAGACTATAAGTAAGAAGTAATTAGTATAGAGCGCCGTACTAGGCGTATTGCATAAGTGAATAAATATTAGTCAGTCACTAATCACTACTTACTTAATAACTTGATTTGGAGGTAAATAGTATGCCACTCAGAAGTGATATAAAGAAAGTACTTGTAATCGGATCGGGTCCTATAGTTATCGGACAGGCAGCCGAATTCGACTACGCAGGAACTCAGGCCTGCCGTGCACTCAAACAGGAAGGACTTGAAGTAGTTCTTGTAAATTCAAACCCTGCAACTATAATGACCGATAAGGCTATGGCTGACAAGGTCTATATAGAGCCTCTTACACTTGATGTTATAAAGCGCATCATCGAGATAGAAAAGCCAGATAGTTTGCTGTCTACACTTGGTGGACAGACTGGTCTTACTTTGTCTATGCAGCTTGCGGAGGAGGGATTCCTTGACAGTCATAATGTTAAGCTGCTCGGCGCAGATCCGGAAACTATCCATAAGGCGGAGGATCGACAGGCATTTAAGGATACTATGGAAAAAATAGGAGAGCCTGTTATTCCTTCAAAGGTCGTTGAGACGGTTGAGGACGCTGTGGACTTCGCGCAGGTGATACACTATCCTGTTATTGTTCGTCCTGCCTTCACTTTAGGAGGAACAGGCGGCGGTATTGCTCAGAATGAAGAAGAACTACGTGATATAGCAACAAACGGACTTCGTCTTTCACCTATTACTCAGATACTTGTTGAGAAGTGCATAAGCGGCTGGAAGGAAATAGAATTTGAGGTTATCCGTGATGCTAAGGGCAACGTTATTACAGTCTGCTCTATGGAGAACTTCGACCCTGTAGGCGTTCACACAGGCGACAGTATTGTTATTGCACCTGCCGTAACTCTCAGCGACAGAGAGTATCAGATGCTTCGTACAGCTGCCATAAATATAATCAAGGAACTCAAGGTCGAGGGTGGCTGTAACTGCCAGTTTGCACTTCATCCTACGAGCTTCAAGTACGCTGTAATTGAGGTTAATCCCAGAGTTTCACGTTCTTCTGCACTTGCTTCAAAGGCTACGGGGTATCCTATTGCAAAGACTGCAGCCAAAATAGCTATAGGCTATACTCTCGATGAGATAATTAATCAGGTTACCGGTAAGACCTATGCTTGCTTTGAGCCTGCACTTGATTATGTTGTAATAAAGTTCCCGAAGTGGGCTTTCGATAAATTTGTTTATGCAAAGCGTACTCTTGGCACTCAGATGAAGGCTACAGGAGAGGTAATGGCTATCGGTACGAGCTTTGAGCAAGCTATGATGAAGGCTGTACGCTCCATAGAACTCGGACTTGACACCATGAACCTCAAAAAGCTTGAAAAGCTTTCTACAGAGGAAATACGTGAGAAGCTTCACGTTATTGACGACGAGCGTTCATTCTGTGTATTTGAAGCTCTCAAACGCGGAATAACTCCTGAAGAAATACATGAAATAACAATGATAGACAACTGGTTCCTCTATAAGCTCCTTAACCTTGTAGAGCTTGAGAAATGGCTGAGAGATGGTGAGCTAACAGAGGAAAAGTACGATATCGCAAAGCAGTATGGTTACCTTGACAGTACTATTGAGCGTATATCCGGACAAAAGTGTCCCAAGCACAAGAGTGCCGTGTACAAAATGGTTGACACCTGTGCAGGTGAGTTCAAGGCAGAGACTCCTTACTTCTACTCCACATTCGATGATGAGAACGAGGCTAAGCAGTTTATTGAGCGTACCGACAAGGGCAAGAAGAAGGTCATAGTATTCGGCTCTGGTCCTATTCGTATCGGACAGGGTATTGAGTTCGACTACTGTTCGGTTCATTGTGTATGGACACTGAAAGAGCTTGGCTATGAGGCTGTTATATGCAACAATAACCCCGAAACAGTTTCCACTGATTTCGACACAGGCGACCGTCTTTACTTCGATCCGCTTACTAAGGAGGATGTTCAGTCTATTATTGAGACCGAGCAGCCCTACGGAGTTGTTGTACAGTTCGGTGGACAGACAGCTATTAAGCTTACTCGTTACCTTTCTGATATGGGAGTTCGTATTCTTGGTACTTCTGCTGACATGATAGATGCTGCTGAGGACAGAGAGCGTTTCGATGAAGTCCTTGAAAAGTGTGGTATTCCGAGACCTGCCGGACATACTGTAATGAACACAGAAGAAGCTCTTGTTGCAGCTAATGACCTAGGATATCCAGTGCTTCTCCGTCCATCATATGTTCTTGGCGGACAGAATATGATAATCGCTCACTCCGATGCAGACGTAAAGGAATATATGGGCATAATCATGAGCCATAATATCGAAAATCCAGTGCTCATTGACAAGTATATGATGGGTACAGAGGTGGAGGTTGACGCTATCTGCGACGGAGAGGACTATCTTATTCCAGGTATTATGGAGCATATCGAACGTGCAGGAGTTCACTCGGGAGACTCTATTTCCATATATCCCGCACAGCACCTTTCAGACCGTATCAAGCGAATAATAGTTGAGTATACAAGACTTCTCGCAAAGGAGCTTAATGTCATCGGACTTGTAAACATACAGTATGTTGTTTACAATCATGAGGTATTTGTTATCGAGGTTAACCCACGTTCATCTAGAACCGTTCCTTACATAAGTAAGGTTACTGGCATACCAATGGTAGATATTGCCACAAAAATAATGTTCGGAGCAAAACTCAAAGATATGGGCTATGAGAGCGGACTTTACCCTGCGGGCGACTATGTTGCTGTAAAGGTTCCTGTTTTCTCATTTGAGAAGCTGACAGATGTTGATACTATGCTAGGACCTGAGATGAAGTCTACAGGCGAGTGCCTGGGCATAGGCAGAAACCTCGAGGATGCTCTCCTCAAGGGACTTATTGCTGCAGGTTTCGACTTGAAGCGTGAGGGTGGAGTTCTTATCTCAGTTCGTGACAGTGACAAGAGAGAGATACTTCCTATCGCGGACAAGTTCGAGCGTATGGGCTTTGAACTTTACGCTACATCAGGTACTCAGAGTGTTCTCCATAGGAATATGATTGCGGCAAATCTTGTTCGTAAAATATCCGACGGCGAGCCAAATGTGGAAACACTTCTTGACAGTGGCAAGATACATTATGTAATATCGACTTCAGCAAAGGGAAGACTTCCTGAACGAGACAGCGTTAAGATGAGAAGAAAGTCTATAGAACGTTCTATATGTAGTCTCACGGCTGTAGATACGGCAAAATCTTTGGTAAAGGTGCTCGAATCAGGCAGAACTATCAATGATGTCGAGCTTGTAGATATTACAAAGATATGAGTCTGTATGAGCTGGAGCTTTTAAAAGCTATCTATTAAAGAAAAATGTCGTATTGAATTGAGTGTGCGACACTCATTATTACGCAGAATAATTACAGATTAATGGGGCGATGTTGGCATCGCCCCCTACATTTCATTTCGTCCATACATTCTGAATTCCAAAGGGGGAACTATGGATCACTTCAAGCTATGTTCAAATTACTCCCCTGCGGGCGATCAGCCGCAGGCTATAGACAAACTTGTAAACGGTATACAGTCAGGAAAAAAAGAACAGATACTTCTTGGCGTAACGGGTTCGGGAAAGACTTTCACTATGGCAAATGTTATTGCTCGTGTGAACAAGCCAACTCTTGTCCTCGCTCATAACAAAATACTTGCGGCGCAGCTATGCTCGGAGTTCCGCGAGTTTTTCCCTGAAAATGCTGTGGAGTACTTCGTATCCTATTATGACTACTATCAGCCTGAAGCCTATGTGCCCAGCACAGACAGCTATATTGAAAAGGATTCTTCAATAAATGATGAGATAGACAAACTACGTCATTCTGCCACAACTGCTCTTGCCGAGCGCAGGGATGTTATTATAGTCGCAAGCGTATCGTGTATTTATTCCCTTGGAAGCCCGGAAGAGTATCGCTCTATGTGTGTTTCTATACGTCAGGGGGCAGAAAAGCCAAGAGACCAACTAATCTCAGAACTCGTAAAGATACGTTATGAGCGCAATGATATCGCCTTTGAGCGTAACAGGTTCAGAGTACGCGGCGACGTTGTAGAAATTTTTCCTGCAATGTCTACAGATACTGCTGTAAGAGTAGAATACTTTGGTGATGAGATTGATCGTATCTCTGAGGTTAATGTTGTTACGGGAGAGGTGAAGGCGGTAGTATCTCATGCTGCTATTTTTCCTGCCTCTCACTATGTTGTGGGGGACGACAAGCTGGAATCAGCTCTCGCTGAGATAGATCGAGAACTTGCGGAGCGTATAGACTACTTCCAGCAGAACAATAAGCTAATAGAAGCTCAGCGTATTGAGCAGAGGACTCACTACGACATGGAAATGCTTAAGGAAGTAGGATATTGCAGTGGAGTTGAGAACTACTCCCGTATTCTTGCTGGACGTCCTGCAGGAAGTACTCCGTTGACTCTCATGGATCATTTCCCAGAGGACTTCCTTCTCATCGTTGACGAGAGTCACGTTACTTTGCCGCAAGTCCGTGCTATGTATGCAGGGGACCGTGCAAGAAAGACCACACTTGTGGACTATGGATTCCGACTTCCAAGTGCCATGGATAATCGTCCCCTTAATTTCGACGAATTCAACGAACATATTCACCAGGCGATATATGTAAGTGCTACTCCGGGACAGATAGAGCGTGAAAAGACAAATATAATAGTTGAGCAGGTGATACGTCCTACAGGACTTGTTGACCCCGAAATCATTGTTAAGCCAACTCAAGGACAGGTTGACGACTTGCTTTCAGAGATAAACGAGCGTGTAGAACGTCATGAGAGAGTGCTTGTGACAACTCTTACAAAGAAAATGGCGGAGGATCTGACTTCATATTATGAGAAGCTGGGTGTAAAAGTTCGCTATCTTCACCATGATATTGATACTATCGAGCGCATGGAGATAATCAAGGATCTACGAGAAGGAGTTTTTGACGTTCTTGTGGGAATAAATCTTCTGCGTGAGGGACTTGATATACCTGAGGTGAGTCTTATTGCCATACTAGATGCAGATAAAGAAGGTTTCCTTAGAAGTGAAACATCACTGATTCAGACTATCGGACGAGCTGCAAGAAACGCCGGGGGACAGGTAATAATGTATGCAGACAGCGTGACGGGCTCGATGGAACGTGCCATAACTGAGACAGAGCGCCGACGCTCATTACAGATATCCTTCAACGAGGAGCATGGAATAGTTCCGAAAACTATAATCAAGGATGTTCGCGATGTTCTCGAAATAACTTCAAAGACCAAGGTCGAGGAAAAGACGAAAAAGAAGAAGCTCTCCGCAGCAGAAAAGCAGCGCATGATAGAAAAACTTACCGTGGAAATGAAAAATGCGGCTAAACTACTTGAATTTGAACACGCGGCTTATCTTCGTGACAAGATTAAGGAACTTCAGGGAAGTTGAAGCACTTTATTTTTTACATTTAACAATAAAGAGAAATATATGATTTTTTATGTATTAATACCAGCGAAACAAGCAAAAGCCCTTGACATTTCCTAGTTAAAATGTTACAATATAAACGACTATAAGTGTGATTTATATGTGCACTATGAGAGGGGAAATTAAAATGAAAAAAATTGCAAGAAATGCTGTGGCACTGATATCTGCTGCAGTTATGACTGCAACGGGAGCAGCACCCTGT
>JAFZYX010000074.1 GCA_017616055.1 Ruminococcus sp. | reverse complement strand
TTATCTGACCAAAAATTGCTATTGCATATTTATAACTGGTAGTATAAAAAATATACATCTATACATATGCACAAAAATCTCATTAAAAGACATTATTTTCTGTTGAAAATTCTGTTGAAATATGTTATAATAAAATCTCAAAGATAAACCAACACCAAAATCAAGAAAGAGGTAGATATCATGACCATAACACGAATAACTAAAGACAATTACAAGATCACCTGCTGCGCTATTGATTTTTCAGTACATAAGCCTGAGTACAGTCAGTACTGGCACGTGACAAACAAAGACTTCCACATCAACCGCCTTTGTGACAGTCTTTCTGAAGCTATTGACTTCATAGACTTCATAATGTGCATATAATCACAGCTTCCCCTTTTACTATTCTCATTACCCTATCCAAACAGCTTCCTGAAGCATCTGAGCTGTGATCAGGTGCTATCATCAGAACAGGCTGCTCTGTATCCTTGTCTTTGCAGCCTGTGATATGTCATTTACCATGTTTTTTAGTTTTTTCGGGAAGTAGTATCAATACAAAGATCATCAGGCACAGCTCTCAGAGCATCAGAATCAAACGATAACAGCCTTCAGTGATGCATAAGGTATTTATACTGCTTACAACGTCAAAGCCAAAAACAACACCAAAATCAATGAAAAGAGGAAACAATCATGAGTACAGTTTCAACAGGTTTCGATCAGGAAGCAATGGAAGGTCTTGCAGCAGCTCAGAATGAGCAGACAGGTGCAGAAGTATCTGAAGAAATGCTCATAGAGGCTGAAGCGCCTGCAGTAGTATCAGCAGATCACAGGCAGCTGAAGCAGCTTGCAAAGCTGCAGCAGAACGCAGTAGATCACAGCATCTTTGAAACAAAAAAGTTTAATGAAGGTGAGAAGATAAGATTTACTACCACTTTTGATGAAGTGACACTGTTCAACAGCATCAACAGCAGCAGTGAATCAGTTGCAGATCATTTCAATGAAGATATCACAGTAGAAAACATAGTTATCACTACAGCACAGGTCAATATGGATATCAATGACGATTTTTCAGAGAAGGAAGATAAACCATGTGTTCACTTTTTCTGTAAAGACGGTCTGCACCTTGCAAGTGTATCAAACGGTATCATCAGATCAGCTGAGAATCTTATCACCTGCAGCATAATTCCTTCTCCTGAAGCTCCTATAGTAATCAAGTTCAAAGAGATCACAACAAAGAAGGGCAAAGCACATTCATTTGACCTTGTGTCAAGGTAAATCTGACTTAATCTACATATAACCAAAATCACGTTATTTGAATACAGGCTGCAGATGATGCAGCCTGTCTTTGTAAAGGAAGGTATTCTATATGAATGAACTTTCAGAGCAGCATAAAAGAGTATGTAAAGAAGGTGAAAAACATGATCTTTAACAGCAAAGAAAAATTCGATGAATACGCACATGAGAAGGTCTATGAACACTGTGAGCAGACTTATTTCATAATGCGTACAGGATATAGTATGGTAGAGCTTCTTAATGATGCTTTCAGTATAGAAGTTGCAGAGCCGTACTATGAGAGCAGAGCTGAAGATGATACTATCATGTGGTTCAATGACTGGTATGAAGGTCAGAACTACATTGAAGTCTATGACTACTACACGGAATCGGAGCTGCTGCATAAGCTGCAGCACACACAGCACAAAGACGGATTAGAGGACTATATCGAATAAGCTATACAGGGGGGTATGCTATGTGATACTTGATAATATACTAAGATCACTGAATCAGTACATGAAGGATATGTTTACTACCTTCGGCGGTGAATCAAAGGAATATATGACAGCTCTTAAAGATGTCAAAGAGAATCTGCCTGAAGAAGTACTGCAGCAGACAGCAAGGAAGGGTCTTGACTTTGAAGGCGATGCACCTACAGAGCCGCTGCAGCTGAGCAGAGGCAAGGAAGCAAAAAACGTACTTGAAAATTTTGAATCAGACCTGCAGGTGATCAGAAAAGATCAGAAAGAGCAGGGAACAGCAAGAAAACAGACTGAAAAATACAGAGAAGATGCAGAAAACAGAGGCATTGACCCTGAGACTATAGATATTCAGGAAGAAGCAAAAAAGCTATATGACTTTGATCACAGTACAAATGATTGGTATGAGGCGATCATGGCAGACCCTGATATAACAGATGATGAAAAAGAAGAAATAAGAGACCTGTATTCAGACCTTTTTGAAAACTATGAAGATGCTGCCTTCAGAGACCGACTTGAAGAAGCTGCAAGGGATATACTCAGAGCAGCAGATGAAAGACGTTCTGATCATGATCAATACATACCCCCTGTAGATGATATAGGATATGACCCGTCAGATGACTTTGGAGGTCGTTTATAATGAGTGATATAAGACTTACTCTTGAAAATATACCTGCAGTCTGCAGGAATGTTCTCAGAGGCGTTGAGATATGCAGGAACAGAGAAAGAGACAGCAAGCAATGTGAATACTACCTGAGATGCGGTGCAGGCTATGATACAGAATCAACTACTATAACAGATGAAAAAGGCAAGCCTTTATTTGCCTTTGTTTATCATGTGCAGATCATGATAAACGGTCAGTACATATATTTCAGAGACCTGCAGCTGCTTGTTCCGTTCCTTCAGCAGCTCTGCTCTGAGGTAAAGAGATTCAAGAAACACAGCAGCAGTGCAAAGCAGCCTGTTTTAATAATATGGGTCGCAAATTTAGCTCATGAGTACGCTTTTTTCAAGAGGCAGCTTGCAGAAGTAGGTATAACAGATGTTTTTGCAAAAACTGAAAGAGACCCTCTGAAAATAACACTGAATGAGTGCATCGAATTCAGGGAATGTATAGGACTGTTCGGTAGCTCTTTAGCAGACATTGCAAAGAACAATACAAAAACACAGAAGCTGACAGGCGATCTCGACTATGATCTTATCAGAACACCTTCTACGCCTATAAAAACAGTACCTGATGAAGGTCATGAACATAGTGAATATGAGTACATGAAAAATGATGTCGCTATACTCGATGAGCTGTCAGAGGTCGCTTTTAAGGAATTCACAGATCAGAAGCTGAAAATACCAATGACATCTACAGGAATACTGAGACAGAAATGCAAGAACAGGATAAACAACAGATACTATGAAGAAAGAAGTAACACGCCCCTCATGCCTTCCAAAGAGGCAGACTACGTGATGCAGAGGCGGTTTTCATATGCAGGTGGTCTTTCAGGTACTTCACCTGTATATGCAGGTAAATTCATAAAGAAGTCAAAGAGTGCTGACATAGTATCAGACTATCCTGCACAGATGAATCATCATTATTTTCCTGCAGGTGAGCTGAAAGAGACAAAGCCTGAAAACTTCCCTAAGATAGGAAACAAATTCAAGATCATGCTTTTTAAAGCTGATGTGCTGCCGAAAACAAAACACGCTGTACTGTCAGTTCATAAGATCATGAACTATTTTACAGCATCTGCAGCAGTTCCTGACATAGGCAGAATAAAGTCTGCTATACCTGTAAACGGCAAATTATGGGAAGGTAAAAACGCTTTGTTACTTCTTAATAACACAGAGCTGAAGGCTCTGTCAGAGCTGTACAGCTTCAAGAATATACGCCTATACAGAGTATGGTATTTTACTGAGAAGAAAAGGCCGCCTAAATTTTTGAGAGACTGTATGAATGAAGATTATCTGCTCAAAAAGCAGCTCAAAAATGAAGGACAGAAGGACACGCCGATCTATGCCAAAACTAAGGCTGCCATAAATTCATATTACGGAATGACAGCCACGAGACTTTATGACTGTATTTTCAAGTATAAGGAATACGATGAAAAAACAGGCGCTGATATACATGATATACGTGAGGCAGCTTCAGAGCTTTCATATGATGAAAGACGTGAAAAGATGTGGTTATCTCCGTATATAGCCTATTGGACTACTTCCTACGCAAGAGCTATAATCATGCATTTCATAGCAGCATATCCTGATCTGATACTGCAGTATGATACAGACAGCCTTTACTACATTACAGACCCTGAAGTAGTTCCTGCAGAACGTATAGCAGCTTTGGAAGCGGAGCTGAAGGAATACAACAGAATGAAGATCATGAAGAATCGGAGACTGTTCGAAAACAATGAGAACTATCTTGATCTCGGTACATGGGAGATAGATCAGGAAGATAATACAGGCTTTAAGGGTCTCGGAGCTAAAAGATATATAGTAAGAACAGCTGAAGGTAAATTAAAGCCAACAGTTGCAGGTATGGTCAAAAGCAGCTTTAAGGACTTCATTGCTGAGACAGGCAAAGACCCTTTCGAAGTCTTTGAGAATGACTTCACTTTGAACAGAATAAGGTCAAAGAAGCTTGCAAGTAAATACAATGATGAACATATAGGGCTGAAAAAGGTCACTGACTACAGAGGCAATACAGAAGTAATAGACATAGGTACATATCACGCCCTGTATCCTATTGAATTCACTATCAAAGGCGCTGATATGTTCCTGAAGCTTTCACAGCTCATACAGGAAGAAAAAGCGCTGCCGCCTTCAGAGCGAACAGCTGAGAAGATGCTGCAGGAGCTGAGAAGGAAGGTGAAGAAAAAATGAGCGAATGCATACACTATAATAAACGGACTAAAAAATGCAGACTCTATAGTACAGACTGCATATATCCTTCAGACTGTGCAGACAGGCAGAAAACAAAGGAAGGGCCTGCAGAAAGTGAAAAACACTACAAGGCAGCACCTGTACTTGAATACGCAAAGAAGATAGGCTGTCCTGTAGTTGGTATCGCAGGCGGTAAAGGAAACGGAAAGACATATGACCTGATCAGAGGATATCTGAAGATCAGATGTGAAACAGGTGAGATACTCAGATATCTGAGAAGGTACAGAGAAAGCATAAGCCCTAAAGCGCTGCAGTCACTTTGTAAACCGCAAAGACAGAATCTGATAAACTACAGCAAAGGCAAGTACAATGATTTTCAGTACTATCAGAACAGGTTTTTTCTTGTATACAGGAATGAGTCAGGAGAGATCACGAAAAAAGACAGCAAGCCTTTTATAGTCTGCAGCGCTTTGAATTCTGTAGAAGCTTCTACAGGAGCTGATGAAGGTCTATGCAGTGCTGTATTTTACGATGAGATTTTCAGCCGTGAAAAAGAGCTGCCTGATGAATTCTATCAGACTATGATCTTCTATTCTAACTGCACACGTAACAGACAGCAGTACTGTCCTTTGGTGCTTGTAGGAAACACTGTTACAAGAAATTGCATACTGATAACAAATTTCGGTATTGATCTGTACAGCTGTGAAAAAGGTCAGATATCAGTAGTTAAGAACAGCAAAAAAGAGCCTACTATTGTATTTGAATACTGTGATGAAGTACAGGTCATGAAGGAAGCTGCTGAAAGCTTTTACAGCCGTTTTGAGAATGACAGAATAAAGATGATATACAAAGGTGACTGGACTGTTTCCAATTATCCCATGCTGCCATATCAGACACTGCAGGAAGCTGCAGAGCTTGTCTGCATAAAGATCATCACACCAGCAGAAACAGCTCTGAGATTCAGATTCATGAAGCGAAACAATCAGATATTCGGATATGTCTGCAAGATGCAGGAAGATGATGAAAAATACATCTGCACCATGATAAACAAGACATATCTTTACAAGCAGCCGAGGGTGTATAACTTTCTGCCTGCTAAAGGAATATTCAAGCAGTTCAGCAGACTTGTGTATACAAGAAATGTTTACTTTGAATCAATGGAAACAGGTGAATACTTCAGAGACTTTCTGAAGAATCTGACAGGTGCAAATCAGCTCATTAATGTATATAAGTAGGTGATAATATGTATATCGGTGACAAATGGTATTCTGAATCAGAAATAGTCGCTCATGTTCTGCAGCTGCAGAACGCTGTACACGCTGCTGCAAGGATACTTGAAAAGTACACAGATGAATATGGTATACTTGATTCAGTGATGTACTATGAGCTGAAGGACTTTGAAAGCTTTGAAAAGAATCTGCCTGAATATTAAAAAAGCGCTGCCATAAAGCAGCGCCTTTTTTTCTTTATACTATAACACCTTCAGCTATAGCAGCCTTGATCATATCAAGCTCTGATGCTGTTGCAGCATAGCCCTGTGTATCAGTCACCATACCCCTAAGATCAGGAGCTGTACCGACTACTAAGCCTGTACCCATATTTTCTATAGATGATTCAATGCAGCAGGCAAAGCCTGTAGTTTTGCCATACATAGCAAGCTGTGTATTGTTCCAGTCAGGAACAGCTGCTGATCTGATTATATCACCTGTAGGATAGTATATGATCAGTCTGCAGTTTAAGTCTATAGCCCATGCACCTACAGCTGAAGCGCTGCCGATGATATGAACAGGTGCGTTCTGATGCTGCAGCTCATAGTCTGCTCTTTGTTCTGCTATATCTGCCTGCTGTGCCTGAAAGATCATGTTCATAGGGTCTTTCACAGCTCTTATCAGACCGCCTACTGATACATTGCCTAAAGTTGCCTGCATAGCTTGTTTATTTGCATTACTCTTGTTTGCTATAGCGTTATTCAGCTGTGATGCTACAGTCGCTGACTGAATACCTGTAACAGGTATATCTATAGCAATGTTGCCGTTGACAGTCTCTATAACAAGATCATCTGACATTACAAAGCCTGTAGCAGTTCCTGTAGTGAAGTCTACAACAAGCTGCACATTCAGGTCTCTGTCTATGATATCTGCAGGATTCAGCTGAATAGTACCGCAGAACGGCACATACAGTTCCATTTTTGTATACGGTTCATAATCAAGGAAGCTGTCAGCGAATTTTGGTGCTATAGGTTTACCCTGAAACAGATAGAAGTATGCTGCTTTTTCCATGAGATAAGCAGATACATTAGTTTCAGCTTTTCCGAGCTTGATCTTGACAGGACTTGCAGACTTTGGTACTTCCATAGGATATCGCTGCAAAGACACTATACAGTCTATAGGATTATTCGTCAGGAAGGTATCAAGAATTTTTTCATTCAGTTCACTGAAATCTACACCGCCGCCTCCGTCATCTATCATATCTGCTGTGATCTGCCATAGTTCACGTCCTAAGTGTTCAACAGCTGTACTGTTTAAAACATAGCGCCTTGTAAGTGTGGCAAGGTCTCCGATGTTGTTGAATACAGTTGCAGATGAATAATCATTAGTAGGTATCTTAGGCTTTTTAGGGTCATAGGGTGATTTACTTGTATCAGACCATGTAAAATTAGGTGCTGTAGGATTTGCCATACCTCTTGTATAGTCACCGTGAGTATAGCCGTTTTCATCGACTACACCTAAGCACATATTTTCATTGACCCACCTGTATACATCATTACCTGCAGCAAAGATATCAGGATATTCAGTAGGCGTTCCGTCAGTGAAGAAAAGACCATAGGCTGCAGCGCCCCTCATTATCCACTCTAAATCCCCTGTACCGTCTGTTGTTATCCATGTTTCCCTCTGATTTGTTGATGTACCTGTACCATGATGCAGCTCACCTGAATGATATCCGACATATAGAGGATAGTGACCTGTATTCATGCCACCGCCTGAGGGTGTGCTTCCTATCTGATTCAGAACACCGCCTTCTGAAGATATGCAGGCATTAGGACTGCCAAAAATAGGCAGATGCATCTGTGCATTTGTTTCACCTGCGATCATTTGTGCAGGTGATATACAGGGTATATCATAGTTATCTAAGTTTGGTATCACGCTTTTGTTAGGTATGATATTCAGCGTGAGATCAGGCATACAGCTGTCTGATCTGTTCATGACAGAATATGTTCCGTCAATATTTGAACGTGGTATAAGTCTCAGAAATGCAGCTGTCAGAGGGTGAGCTGTTTTCCATTCAGTAGTCTGCTCTTTATACCATTTAAGAGATACAGGCTGATAGTTATACGTCGAAGGCAGACCTGTACTGCTGTTAAGTTCAGCATTTACATACTTCACATATATCACACCTATGACAGATCTTATACCGATCAGCCGCCAGTACGCCATATCATAGCTCATATTTCTTAAAGGCGCTGATGAAGCATCATCACGTGTATTCGGAGCGAAATATTTTTTCAGATTCGCTGATGTAGATGATACTAAGGGATTTGCAAAACTTCTGTTTGTCGCTGTATACGTACTCAGAGCGCCTCTATAGTATCTGTATGCTCTGTTTGATATGAACATCAGAGGCAGTATACTGTCAGGCTGAGATATGAAACATTCTGAATAGTCAAGACTGCCTGAAGGTGTATTAGGCGCCTGACCGATGCAGACTATATCATTCTGAGGCAGACTGCTTTCATATATGCCTACATATGCTATACTGTAGTCAGGGTATTTCTTTGTAGGTATAAAATCACCTTTTGCTATACCTGCTCTGATAGTATATGGATATGTAGTTCCTGAAGGGTCTGACCAATCTGTGTTGATCTCATTATATGTAAACGGGGGATAGTCTGTAAAGTCAGGGTCAGTGAGATCAGCTGCACCTGTACGCTCATTGAACATCGTAAAATATGCAAGAGGCTGACCCCATATATCAGTATTAATAGTTCCCATTTATTCACCTTCCTTCAGGGTACTATGTTAGGTTCGCCGCCAACAACAGTCAGCACATATGAATATGATGCATCTGTATCAAAAGTCTGAGTAGTTTCAGGCAGCACTATAGATGTAACTATCTTTGATGTGGGATTTACAGGAAGCTTGTTATCATGTATCCTTGTTGGTGTCGCTATAGCCTCTGATCTGATGACAGTGCATTCTGTCTCTTTGATTGAGTTTTTAAAGCTCTGCCTGACATCTATCAGGCATACTAATTCAAGGCGCTGCGCTGTATTCACACGCTTTTCTGTGACATAGTAATACCTGTCAAAGGTGCTGCAGTACAGATAGTTAGCATTGAGATAACTGCTATCCATAGCTATTTCAAATACAGGCGCTTCAGAATTTATAATTGACGTAGGCATAATAGATACGGGTGTCTGATTTAGCTTTGTAGCATTTGTGATCTTGTCAAGCTGTCTCTTGTCAAAGGCTGATGTATAAAGGTCAATCGTCATCAAAAACACCTGCCTCAAAAAGATTCGATGCAAAGAATGTATACTTATTCAGAAATTCATATATAAAATCATACAGTACACATCTTATGTGCAGCTGTATCTCTGCCTGCAGCAGCTCCTGTTTAGTCTTTACTTTATCTCCTGTTTCATCTCTTGTAGTGATCTTTATATCATCTGCTGTCAAGGTCAGATCACCGTCTGCCAGTGATGCAGTACTTCTTGATTCTGTCCGAGTTGTTTTCAGATCATCGGTGACAGTTTTTATATTAGCATTAGCAAGACCTGTAGTATGATTCTGCCTTCCACCTGTATCAATGCGCTGCGATTCCATGCGGGGAGTAGTATTTTCAAAGGTAGTCACATAATTACTGTATGTCGCAGGTGAGCCTGCTATAGCTTCATCTGTTGTAGTATAGTCATAGCTCTGTGATGTTGTGGTCTTGTTATGCTCTGCATCAGCAGCTCTTGTTGTAGTCTTGTCACCGTGCTGCTGCAGCTCTGTATACTTCTCATGCAGTTCATAGTCTGATAGAGGGTCATATTCAGCTATCACAGCCTGCAGTGATCTGATTATATCAGGCAGTCTGTATCTGAGCCACCATTTATATCTGTATTCAGTGAAGAATTGACTGTAGCCTGCTATGCTGTTATATTCAGCAGGTATCAGCATTGATCTGAATGTATGCTCTAACATGATACTAAGTACTGTTTCACCGTCTACAAGTACTGTGTCAGGTGCGCTGTATATAGCAAGATTTTCAATATCACTGTCAGGCATATTATAGAGAAAATCACTCAGCTGTATTATCTTCATTTTCATTTTCATCAGCTCCTGTCTCTGTATTTTCTTCCTGCAGCTCATCAGCTTCCTGAAGCTGCTCTGTCTGTACCTCTGTCTGATCTGCCTCAGCTTCAAGCTTGTCAGCTTCAGATTCGAGCTTGTCTGCCTCTGCTTCATACTTGTCAGCCTCTGCAGAAAGTTTTTCTGCATCAGACATAGCCTGAGATGCTTCAGATTCGATTCTGAGAGCCTCTGCAGCCTCTGCCTTGAATTCTACTGCAGGTCTTTCAAGCTGCTTTCTGAGCAGTTCTGAGGGCTTATATTCGAAATTAAATTCTTCATTGTACTTTTCTTTCATAAATGCAGCAGCTCTTTCAAAGCCTTCCTGCCTGCAGGCTATTGCATCAGATATCAGGAATGTGCTGAAAACGTCCATATCATGAAGCTCATCAACAAGAGACTGTGCATTTTTTGCAGTAGTTGAAAAAGGCAGACCCTTGATAGTTGCATAGCGCTTCAGAAGCTGATCATAATGCTGATCAAAGAAATGCAGTTTTTCAACAGCGTTTTCATCAGTAAGTCTGAGTACATTGTCATCAATGCTGCTGTGTCCTTCTTTGAGCAGATCGAGTTCATCATTTACTATGTTTATATCTTCACCTTCCATGATACGCTGCATGATCTGCGTGAGCCTTGCTATGTCAGAATCAGTTTTTGCCTTTGGTATAGGTGTCATACGTGACCACTTTACAAGCTTATTCATAGAGATATGATTCTCTGTCAGATCATCGGCAAAGATGACTGACATCATATCAGGAAACAAAGAGCTGTTATTATAGATCAGTATGCAGTCTTTGTCTACTGTCAGTTCAAGAGCATAGTCAGAGCCTGCTGTAGTCACTTTGGAAGCGGTCAGCATATTGTCTATGACAGCTGCAGGTCTTGCAGGTGTGCAGCACCATTTCTGATAATTTACAGAGCCTTTTTCAGTACATTTATAGAAGGCTGCAATACCTGTACTTATAGCAAGCTCATAAAAGTACTTATTATAGTCAGGCGTTTTGTAATCATGAAGGCAGGAAGAAAGCAGCGTGAGCATATTCAGATATGTTTCCTGCAGATCACGCTTTTTTATCTTTCCGCTGCCTGTCAGATATCCATAGAGACCTGTCTTGTATAGGTTCGGTATATTCTTTCTCATTTGTTTCACCTCATTATAACAGAAATAGGAGCTATTTCAGCTCCTATTCTGTTTTGAAAGTATTCTATTTTGGATAGGGATACTATCAGCCAGCTGTAACTGTCACATTCACTGAATCTGATGCTGTAGTTCCGTCAGAGCCTGTGATCGTTGCTGTGACCTTGACTGTTCCTGCACCTGCATCAGCTCCTGTGAGCAGACCTGTATCTGCATTTATTGTAGCATATGTTGTAGCGTCTATTGTCCATGTGATCTCAGCATCAGGGGGAAGTGTTGCTGCTGTCATCTGAAGTGTTTCATCATCGACCATAGTTAATTCATCATTTGTTATTGTAACTGCAGGCTTTGTACCAATGACAAATACTACAGCATTTTCATCAGGGTCAACAAAATAGCCTGCCTCAAACATATGCACAGTATTATACCACTTGTCAAAGTTGTTGAATTCAACACCTGATTCAAGCTGCTGTGCATTGACCATAGCCGCCTGCTTGCCAAAGATCACGCCTACAACATTTGACTGTCTGATAACTGTTCTTGTATCAGGTGAGCCTGATTCAGGCGGTTCACCCTCTGAAGGGGGAATAGCATTTATAGTTGATCTTGTGAGATAGTTAGCTCTGTTTCTGTCAGAGCCTACGCCCTGCCAATATGCTATTGTCTTATAGCCTACAAGCTTCACATATTCCTCATTGTACGATGATCTGTATACATAGCTTTCAAGAGCTCTGCTGAAGTCTGATATCAGATAGAAACGTCTGTCTGATTCCTTTGTCTGAGATACATATGCAGCATTATTGTATAGTGCAGTAGGTTCTACCATGAGATCAGATATTGTTCTCATGTATGTATTTGCAAAGAGCAGAAATTCCTTTGATGTTTTCCAGTTGGAAGCTGTTACAGAATCGTCACCTGTTTCTGTTACGTACTCAGCAAGAAGGTCAATAACATTGTTACCGTCTTTGAGCTTCTCAGCGATCAGAGCTGTGACAGCCTTGTGTGAGAGAAGGTTAATTGCAAGTCTGCGCTTTGAAAGTACACGCTGCTCTAACGCACCTATGAACTTGATCATATCACGCCTTGAATTGAAGGCGCTTCTCCACTGCTTTTCAGTGATAGTATAGGGCGATGTTCTGAATGTTGCCATCATATTGAAGTATTTTGCATTAGCATCTACACTGTGATAACCGAACATTTCCTCATGTGAGCTGCCACCGTTTTCTGTGAAGTTCCATGCATCATTCACATCAAAGTCAGGCGCTTCAATTCTGATCTTCTCTAAGATGCTGCCATATTCAGCATCTGTAGCATAGATATCAAAGCCGCCTGAATCAATGCTGCCGTCTACGAAAATAGTCTGACCTACCTTGTCAATGATCTTCTTCAGTGCCTGATTCATTCCTTCGCTGCCATATGGTGTATCAGACAGTATCTGTCTGCCGAGGGATACGACATTAGAAAGATCATCTTTGAAAAGTTCAACGCCCTGATCTGCACCTGCATCAGCTGCATCAGCTCCGAGTGTGCCTGTTCCTTCAGGGTAAAAGCCTGTATTCAGTACTTCTGCGATCTGTTCAACTTTCATTTTTCATACCTCCATTATTGTTTTATTACTACCCATACATTGCAAAGAGCATCGAATGAGAAAGAATCTGCAAGCTGTAGGGTGATAGTGTGTGCAGATGTATCAACAGTGATAGTTGTTGCTGCTATGATATCTGATTCATACACAAAGCCTGTTTTAGAGCCTGTCAGAATGTTTACATCTGCAGGATATGACAGCACTAATGTGTCTGATGATGTTATAGCACCAAAAGAGCCTGTTATGTACTGATACTTTCTGCCGCTTTTGTTCAGCTCAAACAGTACTATACCTGTATCGCCCTGATCAACAGGTGTGATGTTATATACTTCAGGCTGTATATTTACCTGCACCTGATAATAACCGTCAGCATTATCTGCAGAAGCGTTATATGTACCATTTTCTGTTATGATCTTGCCAACTAATGTTGGTTGATCTGAAGGCACATTGACTGTTACTTTTGAATAACCGTCAGCATCATCTGCAGAGGCAAGATATGTACCGTTTGATGTGATTGTTTTGTCCGTAAGTACTGCTGAATTATAGAGCTGCTTTGCAGACTGACCTTTTGACAGGTATGAAAGATCATCTACTGCTAAGTCAGAGCCATTGACAGCAGAATAGAAATCAGACATATGATCACCTTCTTTCACTTTTATTATACGTTATGTAATATGAAAAGTCAATAGGTTTTTTGAAATTGGTGCAACAAGTTAAGGGTCAAGTGACCATGAAGTTGTTGAACCAATTTTGAAATTTGAGTATGATGAAAAATTGGTCAACCAATTCGGGGTTTTTGGCTATTCTACGTTGATTTTATTACAGGGTGTTATGAAATGAAAAAATTATACTACCAGTTAACCCCCCTTACACCTTGTTT
>JAFZYX010000073.1 GCA_017616055.1 Ruminococcus sp. | reverse complement strand
TTAGTCTCTCCTCAAGTCACAAATATTCTCCGAAATATCGACAAAATCAGAAGAATGTGATATAATAAAAGTGCAGGAAAAAATGCGAAAAATGAAGAAAAAGCTTGCACTTCGGAGGACGTCATGTATAGATTTGAAGAAAAACAAATATCATTCACAGATTTTAATCAACCACAGGGACTGCAGATGAATCCAGAAAATAGATGGATCAAGAAAGCAGAGATGATACCCTGGGATACCATAGAAAAAGAATATGCAAAGTTGTTTCCAAGCAAAACAGGTATGCCTGCAAAACCATTGCGTATGGCGCTAGGTTCACTTCTGATCCAGAAACAGTATCATTATCCAGACGAGGAACTGGTAGAGCAGATAAGATAAAATCCATACTATCAGTACTTCATCGGTATGCCAGGATATGAGGATAAGATACCTTTTGTACTATCGCTACTAGTTGAGTTCCGCAAGCGACTTTCAGAAGATGTGCTGAATGAGATCAATGAAATGAGGTCTTGAGTTTTCGTGATATTGAACTATGTCTGATAAATGCCAGTATTTCGAGAAAAATTGCATATTGGCTTCTGATGAAATCTGGTCATTTTAAGGCATTTTTAGTAATAATAAGTACCAAAATAAAACCAAATAGTATTCCTGTTTCGCGATAATACGCCTTTTATGAGCCCTCTTGATGACCTATTTTTCGTTTTGGTCAACAAGAGGGCAACTTTTCTTTTTACCTACTTCGTTACTGGCAACTGTGGAAGTGCCTTTGTAACGACTTCACTGATATGCTTATCGTTGTTTCTGAGCGTATGAGCATATATTCCAAGAGTAACATCAGGGCGAGAATGTCCTGCACGCTTGGCTATATCTGGAACGTTGATACCTGCCTGCAACTGTAAACTGATAGAAGTGTGTCTGAACTGATGTGGACGGAATTTCGGAAGTCCGTGTTTCTTTGTAAAGTTCTTTATCCATTCACGGACAGTATTAGGATCAAGATATTCACCGGGATACTTGGTTGAAGAAAATACTGCATTTACATTAGTATTCCAGTCCTTGTTATTGACTGCATAACAAAGAGATTTCTGTCTGTATTCAAGCAGCATCTTCATTATTGCATCATCCATGTAGAGATACCGTTCTCCTGCTGTAGTCTTGCAGCCTTCTTCTACATGTCTTCCATTCTTATCGCTAACGAAATGCCTGTGAATGTGTATGCACTTTTCATTGAAATCAATGTCACTCCAACTCAATGCACACAGTTCTCCGATACGACAACCCATTGAAAGCAGCAAACTGAAAATCACCTGATAAACATAATACTTTTCATCTGAGAATAACAATGTGTAGAAAGCATTAAGCTCGTCCTCTGTGAGTGCAGTCACAGTGTTCTTGTTCCGCTTCGGTGGCATTGCAGCATCTGCATAGTTTCTCGGAACTACACCCTCTTTATATGCAACCTCCAAAACAATTCTGATAAATCCATGCAGATCATGAACATAGCTTTTTGACGTTCCATTCTTCAGAAGTTCAGAATAGGCATTGTTCAATACCTTTGGAAGCAGATCCTTTAACTGGATATGTCCGATAACAGGCTTCAGCTTTTTGAGATAGATTCTGTAATTGTATGCCGTGGAACTTGCAATGCACGACTGTTCTTTGGTTCTGATTACATACTCAGCGTAATCAGCAAAAGTAATTCGTGAGTCACATACTGTTTGTTCCTCGACACCCTTTTCAAATATGGCTGCCTGCTTCTCAGCATTCTTCCTGTTCCAGTTTGCACTTTTGGAATTATCATACTTGACAGAAAGATTTTTGAATACCTGTTTACCCGTTTCGCTATCGCGGTGATCGAAAACTCTGATACGATATGAAGTTACTTTACCGTTTTTGTTTCTGCGCTCCTGAATGTTCATATGCTCACCTCCGTTCCTTTAGAGGTGATGATTTTTAATGACTGTCTGTACATAATAACTTTCCTTTCCGACAGTCGAATACTCTGCTGAAATTATACCACAGATTTTCCGACTTGTCACTACTTTTTTAATTTATGTATCAAACAGTTTTTGTGACAGAGCTCATTGGAAATCCTGTGCCTTTATTGTATCACAGCTCCGAAAATATTGCAAATAGAAGTATACCGAGAAATAAATGCTGTAATTTGAAGTATTCTTTGGTGACTTATGATTATCTGAGATAAGATTTCCCCTGTTTATGCAATGCGCTGAATTTATCGAAAGCTGCTGAAAGATACCAAAAGGAAATTGTTCATTTCGTAGAAAGTTATTCTGAAGAAATTTTTTTCATAGATATCCTTTCAAGTTTCTCTTTTTTCGCCAAGGGGTAATGTGAGCTTATCCTCGTTCAAAGGGTCTGGGAATATCCCAGAAAGGCAAGCTGCAAGTGTTTCGATTTTTTCAAAAAATCGAAAGTGTATGTACACTTGCTATGCTTGCTCTCCTCTGAAAAAGCAAATACAGCTTTTGAAGAAAATGCCAAAGTGTACTGACACTGGCGTTGCTTGCTCCCATCAGAATTCTAATTAAGAGCCCGAAAATTTTTCCATTTTTTCTCTGTATTGCAGGAGATAATTTCAATGAAAATCATCATATTCTGAACTTCATTTGAAATTGAAAAAAAGCATGCCATTATAACTTTCAAAGGAATCGTTTTCTGAAAATAACAATTTCTCCGTTTATCATTTTTAAATGGATTTCGAAATCAGTGTGTTTGCTGTGTATGCTGTGTAAACGGCTATATATCGCGGAGCTTTTTACACGTCTGTTGTTCCGTTGCTGTGTATCGGTGTGTAAAATAACCAACGCAGAATCGCCAAATACACACCTTACACAGCAAACACAGCATTTTTCAATTTCATCTGAGATTTTTTCTGTGGGACGTATCAATAGAAATCATATTTTTCTCAGTGCTGCTTCGATAATAAAAACGAGCACTTCTTTCTTAATAGACTCTGTGAATTTTTAAGAATCATCGTAGCAATAGTCACTGCAAATTTTTCTTCCCCTGATCTAAGGGCGCACTTATATACCACGTTCATGATATGTGTGCTCTGCGAGGCGAGATTAAAAGATGACAAAACTGTAAGATTAAGATAATGATATTGTCATATTAGTGTGCTATAATAAAATCAAAAGAACGGGAGGTATCGTTATGGAATTATTGAAGGTGGAGAATCTTTGCAAGATATACGGCAAAGGAGAAAATGAAGTTAAAGCAGTGGACGGCGTATCGTTCAGCGTTCCAAAGGGACAGATGGTCGCTATTGTTGGAGCGAGTGGCTCAGGAAAGTCCACTCTCCTGCACATGATAGGCGCAGTCGACCGTCCGACCTCGGGAAAAATATGGCTTGACGGACAGGACGTATTCCAGCAGAACAACAGAGAGCTTGCGATATTCCGCAGACGACAGGTCGGACTGATATACCAGTTCTATAATCTGATACCTGTTCTGACTGCCGAAGAAAACATCACGCTTCCGATAATGATGGACGGCAGAAAGCCCGACAAAGCACATCTCGAAAAAATCCTCGATATGCTCGGACTGAAAGATCGCAGAGATCATCTTCCCTCACAGATGTCCGGCGGTCAGCAACAGAGAGTTTCTATCGGCAGAGCAATCTTCACATCACCGCAGGTCATTCTTGCAGATGAGCCGACAGGCAATCTCGACAGCAAAAACAGTGCCGAGATAATGGAACTGCTCCGTCGGTCGAACCGTGAACTGAAGCAGACCACGCTCATCATTACTCACGATGAAAAAATAGCCGAGCAATGCGATCGTATCATAGTGCTCAGTGACGGCAAGATCATATCAGACGAGGGCAATTCCGTACAGGAGGAGGCTGACGGCGATGAAATATGAAAATCTGCTCGCATTACGTTATATCAAAGCCCAGAAGCGGCAGTCGTTATTTACATCTGTCAGCATTGCAGCAGCGGTTGCAGTCATCACGATGGTTTTTATTCTTTATAGTGTCTGCATCAATTGTATCAGGAATACCTACTACAGCAGAGGCTCGTATCATTTGATCTTCGCCGAGCTTACAGAAGAGCAGGGTGAAGCACTGGCGGATTTCGAGGAAGTCCGCTCAGTAAAGCTGAACAACACACAGGACGGTGTTACAGCACTTGTTCTGTTCGGCGGCGATATCGGCGACCGTGAACTCTGGCTTCAAAATGCCGCAAAAAAGATCGGTGCATCAGAACAATATGAACGAAGCAAGAATAACAGTATGCACGGCGCCTATGCATGGAATGAAAATCTCATGAAGATTGACGGCATCTATGACGATGCACATCTGTTCAAGTTGCGTATTTTCTGTATCTTCTTCATTTTTGCTATCCTGATCGCATTTGCGCTGCGTCTCATTATTGATACGGCGTTTGAGGTATCGTCAAAGGAACGCGAACGGCATTACGGTGTTTTACAGTCTATCGGTGCAACGCCGGAGCAGATAGTCCGTATCATTACCTATGAGGGACTCAGACTATGTATTGTCGGTGTGCCATTCGGACTGCTTACAGGAATCGGTCTTGCCTATCTGATGTATCATGTACTGCTTTCGGCAGGGATTTCAGAGCTTTTTCTTGGTATGACGAATGCAAAGCTGGAACTGCCGTTCTACGTTGACTGGCGGATGCTTCTTATATCGGCTGCGATCGGCATCGTGTGGGTATTTCTCTCCGCTTACGGTGTTGGAATGCGTATAATAAAAAAATCGCCGATGGAGGCGATAATTACCCGTTCGGATAAGGTCGAAAAGGTAAGAAAGCGTACACTTTCGGGACTTTTATTCGGCATATCGGGAAGTATCGCTTCACGCAATGCAAGACGGCAGAAAAAGCGTTTTGTCATTACGGTTCTGACACTGACCGTCTCAATCACGATGTTTGCACTGTTTTCTACCCTGACGGAAACTGTCGAAGACAGCATGAGCGCATATTTGACTGTAACCAGCAGTATAGAGTCCAGTGGTGCCGATTTTGCGGCAGAGATTGGAAACAGAATCATTGGCGTTTCGTATAAAGACGCCGGACAAGAGCTTGCAGAAAGCGGATTATTCAAAAATATCGGCTTTGAGGTTACAGAGATCTATGCATTAGACACCGGCAAAAAAGGCAGTCTCGTCCGCTATCTCAACAGAGAAGCCTACGAGCGTATTTTCGGTGACAGCGCACCTGTCAGCTATGACGAACTTGTACGAACCGGAGGTTATCTGCTCAATCAGGAAAGCAGCAAAATGCAGGATACCTCCGATGCAGTCCGGCAGGATAAACTGACGTTCTTCTTGCAGCACAGAACAATTCCGGAGGGGCTTTCCATTTGGGAGAACAGTTTGAAAGAAATGTTAAATGCTTGTGAATACGATGATCCGCAGGCGCATGAAGTCAGTGTTCTTGGTACCGTCAGCCGGAAATATGACGATGTGGTGCTGTTCGGTGCACTGGAGACCTATGAAGCGATTGCCGATGCATGGTTCGGCGAACCGATTTTCGCCGTTGTCGCTTCATTCAATTTCAATGGAAACGGCATCTACAACGCTGCCGATCATAATAAAGCAGCTGACTGGTTCAAGGAGCACTCTGATAAGGTCATGATGCAGGCGAATTATTACGGTGACAAGTGTGCAATCCACAATTTGATGACATCCGTCCGTGCAGGCGTGCTGATCCTTAATCTGCTGATCGCACTTGCGGCACTCATCAACCTGCTGAATATTATTTCCACGGGTATCGCAAACCGTCGCAGTGAGTTAGCGTCGATGCAATGCGTGGGTATGACCGACCGACAGCTCGACCGCATGGCTATTATCGAATGTCTTCAGTTTACAGGAGCGGCAGCGCTCATTTCAGCTTTTGTCTGTGCATTCATTATCTTCAGCTCGGAAATCGCTCTGTCTTCAATCATAAATGTGTCTTTGGTCGGTACTGAGAGTAAAGAAACCATAAAAATGCTGCATGATCTTATCCGTATAGACCATATCACGCCTTTTGTCCGACTTGGTGTGGCTGCAGTGATCGCATTTGTGGCAGGAGGTGTCACCTCACTCGTCATGCTGCGGGCACAGAACAACGAAAGCCTCTCTGATCAAATACGTGGTTCTGAGATGAAGCTCGACACAAAAAAATCGCATATTCTCAGAAACAGTGTGATTGCAGTTGCCGGTGCATTTGTTCTCGTTATCGGCGGTCTGCGGATTTTCAGCGTTGTATCTTATCATAATGACCGCAAAGAATATGAAAAAGCAGGCTATCTCAATCTTGTGAAGTCAAACGGCTTCAAGATGAATGTTTACATCACAGGTGCAGAAAACGGCAAGCATACTATCGTCGGACTTGCCGGCATGGGCTGTCATGCATTCCCGATCCAGTCCGAGCCGATGAACGCGCTGATTGGCAAAGAGAATACGCTTGTTTATGCTGATCATGCAGGCTACGGATTCAGCGGCGATTCCGTGAAAAAACAGACCATCCCGCAGGTCGTAGAGGACCTCCGAACCGGACTGAAGAACGCAGGCATTGAAGCGCCCTATGTGCTAATGGGACATTCCTATGGCGATTTCTATGCGCTGTACTGGGAGGAACAGTATCCCGATGAGGTGGAAGCAGTCATCATGCTCGACGGCTCCATTCCGCCGAAAAGCGAAATCTGGCAATATTATTCGATTGACGAGTACCCATCAGAATCAGCGGCATATGCTTACGCAAACAGAAGGGTGCTGCGGACCTGGCTGGGACTTGACAGGCTCTTTCCACAGAAAGATGACGGCGGACAGGTTCCCGAAGCAGCAGCAACTCTTACGGCGGAGCAGCTGCAACTTGTAGAATTATGCAATCATCGGGAATGCAGTGCCGCATTTGCCTCAGAGATCATGCTGGATAAGCAGGGATTCACGCAGATGGGCGAGACCCTGCATCCCACTGGTACGCCGAAGCTGTATATTGCCACCGATTATTCCTGTGAGGACGATATCCGGACATTTTACGAATTACAGAAAGCGGATTTTGAAGCAGCAGGAAGGGAAGCGAAGATCAACCCGGAAACCGCGGCAAAAGCGGAGTGGCAGCGGGACGGTGCATATTATCGGAACATTTACGAAAACATACTGCCGGCATTTGCTGAAAAGGTTGGTAATTGCAGAGTGAAAACGGTCGCAGGCGATCACGGCTGCTTCTTTGCACAACAGCCCCAAAAGGTTGCAGATCTGATACTTGATTTCCTTGCAGAGACAGAAGAATAACACAAAGCGGACGGTATCAGTGCCGTCCGCTTGCATTCAATGTCAGATTATGCTATAATTAAAAAAATAAGCAGGAGGTGAGTGCAATGCCAAAGGTATTACTGGTTGAGGACGATGAACAGCTTGCAAAATTTCTGTTGCGCTTTCTCAATTCCGAGGGTTATCAGACTGACTATGCAAACGGACAGAAGGATGCCCTGCGTTTATTTGAAGAAAACGTTTACGACTGTATTCTGCTTGATATTTCACTGAAAGACGGCAATGGCTATTCGGTATGTGCTGCAATCAAGTCACAGAATGATACACCCATCATTTTCATCACCGCTTCGGCAGACGAGGCCTGTACAGTTGCAGGTTTTGAAATTGGTGCAGATGACTATATCGGCAAGCCTTTCGGCACACGCGAACTTCTTGCGCGCATGAAAAATGTCATGCGGAGGCATCAGAAAGTGTCGCAGCTCCTGCAATGCGGTCATATAACAATTGACCCCATAAAAGGTATCGTGTACAAAAACGGGGCGGAACTTACTCTTTCGGCGCTGGAATACCGTCTGCTGCTGGTTTTCTTTTCAAATAAAAATCAGCTCCTTTCACGTGACAGGCTCGCGGAGGAGCTCTGGTCGCTGACAAAGGAGTTTATTTCCGACAACACACTGAGCGTTTACATTCGGCGTCTGCGTGAAAAAATTGAGAAAGAACCACAGGAACCGCATATTATTGTCACTGTCAGAGGTCTCGGCTATAAGGCGGTGGACGAATGAGAGATAAAAAGCGCAGACTTATCCACATTCTTCTTACTGCTGCGTTAATGATTCCATGCTTGTTTTTTAGTGTCCCATGTGCAGTGATGGCGGCAGTTGCTTCTGTACTTTTCCTTACATTCTATGAATGGGTACTCGCACAGCGGCGTGATAAGGTCATGGACCTGTGTGATGATATTGACCGTATCCTGCGAAGTGATGATACGATTTATTTTGACGAATACAAAGAGAGTGAGCTGAGTGTCCTTTCTGCGGAAATACATAAAATGACAATTCGTCTTCGTGAGCAGAATGCAGCGCTTCTGACAGAAAAGCAGTTTGCAAAGGAAGCGCTTGAAGATATTTCACATCAACTCCGTACACCGCTGACCTCTGTGATGATGATACTCGGTCTGATGAACGATTCTGAACTGACGGAAAAGGAGCGAATGGAGTATCTGCGTGATCTGTATGAACTGCTTGCGCGAATGAAATGGCTTATAGAAACTATGCTGAGCATTTCCAGGATAGATGCCGATGCGGTAAAATTTGCAAAGGACACTGTTTCCTGCCGTGAACTGATAGAAAAGTCTGTTGAAACAGTATCGGTAACAGCAGAATTAAAGGGAATAGAACTAAGGACAATCATTGACGGAGAACCTTCATTTATCGGGGATATCCATTATACATCCGAGGCAATCGTTAATTTACTGAAAAATGCGATTGAGCATACTCCCAGCGGCGGAAAGGTCACTATTACAGCGAAAGGCAGTAATATTTCAACAGAGCTCACAATAACCGACACAGGCGAAGGAATACCCGAAACGGAACTGTCGCATATATTTGAACGTTTCTATCGCTCTTCCGAGTACACCAAAAACGGATTTGGTATTGGACTTGCTTTCGCAAAGAGAGTTATATCAGCGCAGGACGGAAGCCTGAAAGTCTCAAACGTTAAACCGAATGGTGCGGAGTTTACGATTCATTTTTTCAAAACAACTATATAAAAGTTGCTATTTCGGATTACTTGTCTGTCACAGCATTATTCAATCTTACAAGTTCCTGAAATGATTAGTGTTTTTATAATATAATGAAAAACGGAGTAAGCATATTTATCTTGTTTGCTCCGTTTTGAATATTCGAATGTCATAAAATTTAGTGAGCAACTTTGGGCCAACAAAGTTACTGTTGTCAGCCTACAGTTGAACTAAATGGATAGAGAACCACTTAGTTATTTCGCAATATATCATCGTTTATGCAACTAAGCCATACGTTACAAAACAATAAAATTTAATACCTCAAAAGTCATAGATTCACTCAATTTGTTGATAAACAAAAAGCAGTACACTGACAAATCAAATTGTCGGGTTAGCTGAAAACCAACTGTCCCGTTATTGAGTATTCGACTGTCATTTCATTATTGATGTGGGCAACTATTGGTCAACAAAGTTACTTTTGGTCAATATAAAACGCTTTAAAATAATTGATATTAAATGATGTAAACCACGTAATATTGCGTTTTATTATGTTTTGCCATAAATTGCCAAAAGCGTTGGCCATTTGACCAAATAAAGACCAAAATAAAAATCAGGGAAAAAACTCGGAAACAACGTATCTACGCTGTTTCCGAGCTCTTACAGAAGTGACCCGTACGGGAATTGAAAGTCTCGGAACGCTTTTCGGCACTTTTAGCAACATTCAAAATTCGCCGAATTTACGCCAAATAAGAGCAATTTACAAAAATCCTTTTTTGCCACTTTTTTCTAACTTTTTGTACAAATAGCGGACAAAAAATACTTGATATACCCTTGTACTATAAGAAAAGATAGATTGAATAGCGGACAAATTAATAAAAAATCAGGAGATAATACTTTAATTTAACAAAAGTTTCGTTATGCTTGCTTTTTCAATCGGAATGGTGGACAAAGCGACTGAGGTGTGGTATACTTGGGATTAAAGAAAACGATTTTTAATATATGGGGGGATACTATGATTGAATCATATGTTTGTGATATAGCGAATTCGCTAAAGAATAAATGCTATTTTTCCGCATTGGCTTTGTCACTTGCACTGCCTGATATATGCGGAGCGGCAGAATATCCAGATGAAACATCTACGGCAAAGCGCTATATTGAGTGGTATAATAAATATCTTGATGAATATATGTCTGATGATAAGGATACTCCATACTTAAGCGGTGAGATTGTGTACAATCTCCGCAACACCTTTCTTCATACTGGCTCTCCGAATATAGACAGCAGTAAAGTAAAAAATGAAGCTAACCAGCTCGACAGATTTGTGCTGATACTTGGGGATGGCACTAAGATTTGGAGTATGACTTCATTTATTGATACTCCTATTGTTAAACTGCGTACTATGATGGTCGATGTTACATATCTATGTCAAACTATATGCGATTTTGCACTTTGGTACTATAAGAATAATATGAACAAGTTTCAATTTGATTTTTCAATAGATACGCAGGAACATCTGTTGTCTGGTGAGCATAATCTGTCTTCAGGTGATCCTATAATAAAAGCTCTAAACCACAAATTAGAGCAATCAGGTGGTTCTCGAAGATTTCAAGAATCGCAGGATCACACTTTTGTTGATTCTATTACGGGAGGCATGAAATATATCTTTGCTGATGAGAAATTAAAGCAGAAGTATCTGAACGGTGAGAATATTACTTTGGTTAGAGAGAAGGCATTGATTGATCCCACTGTCCCGGCTTCAAATACTGAGGCCACGGTAAAGAATGATTCAACTTCTAAGGAAAAAACTTCTTCTACAGCTGATAAGCAAACAAAACCTGATAAAAGAGAATCACAGGTGCGTTCTTTTTTCGGTCAGCATTTTAAGGAAAAGAAGTATAAGCAGAAAAAAGAGATCATAATCCAGATAATTCTCAAATCCAATACTAAACAACAAGTAAATAATACTCTTATGAAGTCTTTCGGAAGTGAGGAAACAGGTGTTATATATAAACGGCTTTCTCCATTACTTGTTTTATTATCGTTACCGGGCAAATAAACAATTCTTGCATAGATAGATCTCGCAGATTTTGTGACAGTTCAAAATATACCTGCGGTTTACTTGATTTTTCAGAAATCGTATGTTATAATACAGGTAAAGTCAGAACAGGAACGGTCGGATGCGACCTCTGTAACAAGAATTATTACGAAAGGAGTTAGCCGAAATGAGACAGTTTACTATGATCTATCTGTATAGCGAACACTATGAAGTAAGTTTCTATCACGAGAGTGAAGAGGCTCTATTTGTGCTGCATACAGATAAACGTAGTGGATAGTCATTTCGGAGGACACTTTCTTTGTGTTGTGATCCATACAAATGATAAACA
>JAFZYX010000072.1 GCA_017616055.1 Ruminococcus sp. | reverse complement strand
GATGTCATGTAACCGATATCAGCATTGCTGAATGACTGACCGTTTACACTTGTACCACCCGGAACATTCCAGTTGTGGCAGAATGAATAATACCATGTATTGCCGATCTTGATCATGCTTGAGTCCTCGAAGAGGTAAGGTGTACCGGGATCAATAGGTGTACCTACAATTGAAATCATGTCATCGCCAAGCTTAGCGATACGGCCCTGCTTTGTCTGAGCAGCCTGTCCATTCGGAACACCGCCGCCGTATGCAATGATACCTGTATTTGTATCAGGATCATAGTAAACGCCTGGATCGAAAAGCCATGTTACGTTACTGTTAGGTGTGTTTCTTGAAATGAGTTCATGGCCAAGAGGATCCTTTACATTTTTAGTGAATGCCGGGTCATCAGCTGTAATAACACCGATACCTGAACCATTGTTTGCAAAGTAAAGGAAGAACTTATCCTGTCCGTTGATTGTTTTCCATGCAGCATCTGGAGCCCATGCGTTATTAGCCCATTTTGCAATAGGAGTGCCGTTTACTCTTGTTTTTGCAACAGGGATCTGACCATGGTCTGTCCAGTTTACAAGGTCTGCTGATGATAAGCAGTTGATATAACCTGAAGAATAATCGTTTTCAATCATCTGATTACCATTGTATGCGAATTGATCAGCTGTTGTGTAAACATAAAGTCTGCCGTCATATACGAGCCAGCCTGGGTCAGCACCGAAACGCTGAGTATAAAGTGGATTATTCTCGGTTGCCTTCTTAAAGCTTTCTGCGAGTGAAAGACCGCTGAACTTAGCCTCGTACTGTGAAGGATCAAGTGTAGTAACTGCAGGCTTGTTTACAGGGAACTCTGTGATCTTCTTGAGGATGAATTCCTGGAGAAGAACGAGGTCTGTTACGTCGAATTCCTTGCTCTGGTCAACATCAGCAGCCTTCTGAGCATTTGAATTGCTGAAGCCACCTGCAACGAGTCCTTTTCTTGCTTCAACCATGTCTAAAGAATTGATAACGCCGTCCCAGTTGATGTCACCGAGGTGGAGTGTAGTAGATGTCTGTCCACCTGATGAAGTCTGTCCACCAGATGAAGTCTGACCGCCACTTGGAAGATCAGGCTGACCTGCGCCGTTTATCTTTGTGTCCTTGGGAGCTCCGATAGCATCGTCGATATAGAAATCAACATATTCATCTTCATCTGTTGTTTCAACATAGATCTGGAAGTTTGATCCGCCTGCTGGGAGAGTGTAGCTTGTATTTGCAAGCTGTACCCACTCACCCTTAGGAGCTGAAGCGAGTGCAATCTGATCGTAGCTTGTTGTACCTGAAGCGTCATCATACTGGAGCGTGAACTTGAACTCTGTAGTGCTGCCGCCCTCATTAGTCATAGCATTAACTGAGAAGCTGTATGTCTCGCCTGCCTCGAAAGCTCTTGAGTCGAGGGAGATAGCAGCACCGTTCCATGAATTTGTTCTGCCGCTTACATAGAGAGACTTGCTGCCTGCGTACTTAACGGAGCTTGTTGTGTCAACAGAAGCAGCGCCTCTTCCGCTCCAGTTATCAGTACCACTTTCAAATGTACTGTGGAACCAGTAGCCTTCATCATTTACCTTTGCAGGCTCAACAGGCTTTGGAGTAAATCCGCTGCTACCAGGGCCTGTGTAAGGAATTCCTACTCCCCATTCACTGTCGGGAACAAGGCTTGTAAGAGCTGTATATGCTTCCTTGGGCTGATTGCTACCGTTGTAGAGAAGTCCGTTGCTTCCCGAACTGAGCCATGAATTAGCATCGTTCGGACCCCAGATCTGAATAAGAGTTACCTTATTTTCATGACCAGAGCTGTTCCAGTCCATAGCGTGCTTGAATATTGCCTTGTACTTGTTTGCCTGATCGGTATTTGAGTACCTGCCGCTTTCAACACTGATATCAAGCTCTGTAACCTGAACTTCGATACCAAGGTTGAGGTAATCGTCCATAGCCTTGAGGTAGGAATTGGTATCACCCCAAGCGTTGCTTGCAGCAGCGTTTACGTGGGACTGCATTCCCATACCGTCGAGAACTCCCTTTGCCTTGAGAGGTTTAAGGATTGAGTTGATGATGCTGTTTTTCTTGCCATCAGCGAACTCATTATAGTCGTTATAGAAGAGTTTACATGTCGATGGGGCATACTTTCTTGCGAAAGTGAAAGCCTGTTCAATGAAGCTGTTGTCGCCGTAGACCTGAACCCAAGGTGAGTTACCATTGCCGTAGCCTCTGCCTCTCGGACCGCCATTGCCTGCGTCTGAGATACACTCATTACATACATCATAGGCGTAGAGATCAAGATCAGGGTACTGTGTTGCGAATGCCTCGAACATGTGCTGGATATAACTTTCCATACGCTTGTTCATAGTGCTCTTATCTACCCAGCTTCCATTTTGCTGTAAATTGCTCTTGAAGAACCACTCAGGAGTCTGGCTGTGCCATACAAGAGTATGTCCTCTGAATGCGATTCCATTCTTTACGCAAAAATCACATATAGCAGCACAGCTGTTTAGAGAAACTTTGATATTTGAATCAGACGAGCCACTCTGTACTAAAGTTGCATCAGGTTTTGTCTCATTCTCACATTCAACAGCATTGTGATCCTTGAGGATAATACCCTGGATACCGCTGTTGCTTATAGTACCTCTGTTAAAGATATTACCTACACGGAAATAACTTGCAAACTCATCCTTAAGTCCTTTTCCAGATGGAGCAGCATGTGCCTCCTGAGCTTCCTTATCGCCAGTGATAAGGAAATCATCGAACTGGAAGTCCTCGGTAGAGTCATTTGTGATGCTGAGCTTGAACTCATAGCTGCCCTCTGGAGCTGTATAGCTTCCTTTGAGCTCTGTCCATTCTCCAGCCGTAACATTCTTTGAATCGAGCTCGACTGTTGTTTCCTTACCAGTCTTTTCGTCGATAGTCAAAAGTGAAAAATGGAATTTCTGAGCAGTTTTACTGTAAACCTTAACGCTGTAGGTGTAATTGTCTCCGCCAAAGAGATAAAGTCCCTTTGATGAAGCTGCGCCCTGTGAAGCTGAGCTTCTGCCCGTGATCTTCATGCCTCGTGAAGAATTGAAGCCTGCGCCTGACAGTGCAGTGATTTCAACATTATCCCCTTCGCCGTACCAGCCCTCGTAGTTGCGCTCGAAATCGTTATAAACGATCTCAGCAGCATAGGTGCGCGAAACTACGTCAGGTAAGACTGTAATCACTCCTGAAAGGCAGCTTGCAGCCGTAACGCCTGCAATTAACTTTTTTACTTTCATACATTCTCCTCCTCGTAAAAGTATATATTTTTCGTTCAACGTAATGATATTATTTATATCATATCATGCTGTTACACACATTTTACTATATTTGTACTGATAAATTCAACCCCTAAAACAAAGAATAGGTGAAAAAAACGCAGATAAAGTCTGGGATGTGTCAAAATTAAAACTTTTTTGGTAGAAAAATTGTTATATATGACATTAAAATATGATTGCTCAAAAAGTATTATTATGTGCACTATCCGCTATATTTTGCAGATTACATCGAAATATAAGGTCAAATATTGTCACGGTGATCAATTTGTATATACAATTTTATACAATGTGACTATTTATTAAAAAAATATCAGCAAATATATACTATTTGGAATGTTTTGATAAAATATAACTATTTTAATAGTATTCTTGTAAATTATAGTGTATATCTTTATAATCTACACCTTTGGTTTGATTTTTGATGAATTGGCAGTTTCGTGCACAATTAACTATTGCAAACAAGTAAAAACAATGGTATTATTAAACTATACAACAGTACAATTAAGTTGGAACAAAATAAATTGTACGTACAAATCAAGGGGGATATGATTATGAAAGTATCAGATGGCTTCTGGATGAATAAAATAGGTTATAATGTGCATTGGGCTTCGCAGATCTACGAGGTGGAGGCGGACGAGCGTTCCATTACGGTTTGGGCAACGCCGCATTATGTTTCTAACAAAGGAATGACTCTCGGTGGACCTGTGCTGGCAGTAACTTTTACGTCTACCCTCGAAAATAGCATAAAAGTGAGTATAGAGCATTTTACTGGAGCTAGGCCGAAAAAGCCCTCTTTCATCTTGAACGAAGACAAGAACTTCCGCCCTATTATCAAAAGGCTTTCTGATAATGGATTTGAACTGATATCAGGCAGAACTTCCGTGCATATAGGTTGTGAAAAGAAAAAATGGAGCATTTCTTATTATTTCGATAAGAAACTACTAACAAAATCTGGGTGGCATACAACTTCAATTATAGAGGAAGATACGTGGCACAGAAAGCAGAGAGAGGCAGAACAGGATCAGGAGCGGTTCTTTGCTAGAACTGACAGTGGAGAGAACGTGTATATTCGTGAAATGCTGAGCCTTTCTGTAGGAGAGTACATCTATGGTTTCGGAGAGAAGTTCTCTTCTTTCGTAAAGAATGGACAAACCGTTGAAATCTGGAACAACGACGGCGGTACATGTACTGAGCAGAGCTACAAGTGCATACCTTTTTTTGTTTCCTCGCGGGCTTACGGTGTTTTTGTGAATCACCCTGAAAGGGTTAGTTTTGAGGTTGGTAGTGAAAATGTGTCGAAAACTGCGTTTTCGGTACAAGGGGAGCGCCTTGAGTACTTTATATTCGGCGGTGGGTCTATAGCTGATGTTCTAGAGCGGTATTCTGCACTTACGGGTAGACCAGCTTTGCCTCCGCCCTGGTCATTTGGATTATGGCTTTCAACCTCTTTTACTACGGATTACGATGAAAAAACGGTGAATTCTTTTATAGACGAGATGAAAAATAGAGATATCCCTCTTGATGTTTTTCATTTTGACTGCTTCTGGATGAAGGAATTCCGTTGGTGCGGATTTGAGTGGGATAGTGATAAATTCCCCGATCCAAAGGCAATGATAAGTCGCATAAAGTCAAAGGGACTGCGGATTTGCGTGTGGGTTAATCCATATATCGGACAGCGCTCTCCAGCGTTTGCAGAATGTGCTGCAAAGGGGTATTTCATCAAAAATAATGATGGATCTGTTTTTCAGTGTGATATGTGGCAGCCAGGTATGGCAATAATTGATTTTACCAATCCTGAAGCTCGCATATGGTTCGCGGAGCAGATATTTCGCCTTGCTGATCTTGGAATTGATGCGATAAAAACGGATTTCGGCGAGCGTATCCCAACGGACGTGCAGTATTTTGACGGCTCTGATCCATACAGAATGCATAATTACTATGCATATCTCTATAATAAGACCGTATTTGATGCTCTTGAGAGCGCAAATGGACCTGGATATGCCTGCCTTTTTGCACGTTCGGCATCTGCAGGCTGTCAGCAGTTTCCTGTACACTGGGGTGGTGACTGCTTCTCTACATATGCGTCAATGTGGGAGACCCTCCGCGGAGGCATTTCATTGTGTATGTCGGGATTTGGCTATTTTTCCCATGATATCGGAGGATTTGAGTCCACAGGAACTCCAGATCTTTATAAGCGTTGGACAGCTTTCGGGCTTATGTCAACTCATTCGCGCTATCATGGGAACAACTCATATCGTGTACCTTGGCATTTTGACGAGGAGAGTTGCGATGTTGCACGTCATTTTGTAAATCTCAAGGGTAGGCTCATGCCATATTTGTGGATGAACGCCATTAGGACACATGAAATTGGCGTTCCCATGATGAGGGCGATGGCAATAGACTTCGGCTTTGATCGCAATACCCTTACCCTTGATACGCAGTATATGCTAGGAGAGTCGTTGCTTGTAGCACCTGTTTTTAGCGAGGATGGCGAGTGTAGTTTTTATTTGCCTAGTTGCGGTATGTGGACAGACATACAGACAGGGGAAGCTCTCATGGGCGGCAGGTGGTACACTAAGAAGTATGACTATTTTGGTATGCCGCTTTATGCAAAGCCAAGCTCCATAATTGTTTACGGAAACTACAGGGGAGCTGCTGATTACGATTACTTAGACGGTATGAAGATAGTTATTTACGGCATGAACGAGGGCGGTACTGCAGAAACTTTGGTATACGACAGCAGCCGCAGAGAAAAAGTGGAGATAAAGGCCGTCAGCAAGGGGGACTGCATAGAGCTCATAGTAAGAGGAGCAAAACATCCATTCACTGCGGAAAGTCCACAGGGACTTGACATCGTGATAATTGACTGAAATTTGCTGTTATCTCTTTACTTTTGACGAGAGGTATGTTAAAATGAATAATAGATCTACGGGATGAAAGGAATGAGATAACAGGTTTATGAACGAAACACAGGGCTACACTGCGGAATATGCAGCGCTTAGCCATGAAATATACAGTCTAACCAAGCAGCTTGAGGAAAAAGAAAAAGAATACAGGGAGTTTACAAAGACAGATCTTCATGATCCTTTCAGGAATCCAACCGAGTTCAGGTGGTACAGAGATGACTATTCCGAGATACTCCCTTGGGCGACTATGCCGGAGTTCACTGTTCCTTTTGAGCCTGCAAAGGTGGAAAAGAGTGCGATAAGGCGATTTTACAACATTGGCGGATTTATTATGCTGATACAGTTCTTTGCGTCGAGCGTTTTTGCGTATCTGCTTATGATGCTTATAAACCTTATGCTGAACAACATGAACCCAAACGCTGCAAACGGCGCTGTATCATACTATATGCAGAACAGTTCGATAATGGCATCTATTAACCTCATTACCTATCTCGGAGCCAATGTCGGATTTACATTTCTTGCTTTGAAATGGGCAAAAATAAAGCCATCATTTATGTTTAAAACGAGAGATTATCACTTTTATGACGCAGTTCAGCACTGTATAGCAGGAATATTTATTTGGTACAGCTCTGCTATTATAGCAGGTGGTATCGATAATATATTTAAAAAGTATGGCTTTTCAACTGACGTTTTGGATATGGATATGGGAAAAACGGGACTTGGATTTGCGGTGCTGACTATGTACAGCTGTATAATAGCACCGCTCACAGAGGAACTCTTTTTCCGCGGAGCCATAATGAAGATATTCTCAAAGTCGAATCAGCGCTTCGGTATATTTATGTCAGCTTTCTTTTTCGGACTTGCTCATGGTAATCTTCCGCAGTTTACACTTGCATTCCTAATAGGAATATTTTTCGGACACATCGATATGAAGCACAATTCCATAGTTCCATCCATAGTTGTCCACATACTTATAAATACACTTGCTACGGTCGTAACAGAGTTCAAGGATAATACAGTTGTTATGGGAATAAGTGGAATGCTGCTGATACTCTGCTACATCATAGGAATAATAATGCTTGTGATATTCCGCAAGAATTGCAAGCTGCCCGTATCAACTCCTGCGCAGACTCGTAGGGGGATAGCTATAGCAAAGACTTCTGTAGGTGTGATACTTGCAATAGTAGTTCACGTTGCATATACTCTGTTGATTATATATCAGACAAAGATGTCAGCATAAAAATAACCCGTATACGATTTGGAATAAAAGCGTATACGGGTTTTATTATTATTATTATTATTCAGCTTCAGCAAGTATAGTTTCTGTTTCAGGACTTTTTCGTGAAATCATATATAGTTCTGAGGCTATACCGATACATAGAACAAAGGTGGTAATAAGACTTCCTTCGATACCGAATTTACCGCCTGTAAGGAAAGCGTGAGATGACTGTGGCACGCTGCGGAATATTGATTCTGCGTCGACAGAGCCGCTGACGCTTATTCCGTAGAAGTTACCCTGTGTGAAATTCCATATGGAATGTATAGCACAAGCTCCCCATATATTATCAAAAATAACAACACAAAGTGCGGCAAATGCTCCGAAAAGGAAGAGATTTACGAAAGGAAGAGGCCCGAAACCGGGATTTCCTGCGTGAGCAAGAGCAAATCCAACAGAACTTATAAGAACGGCAACAGCGGTATGTTGGCCACTTCCACCTATTGTTGTCATAAGGTAGCCGCGGAAGATGAATTCTTCACTCATGCCCTGGACAACAAATCCAAGGAAAAACAAAGCAATAACACCATAATTTACGTTGTTGCAAAGCTTCATTTTGGTTATGCCAAGAGCAGCGCTGATAAGAGCTATGGCGGACATCATAATAATACCGCAGAGAAGACCTGAGAAATAATGTGAAAAGAACCCCTTTTTGCGTGCTCCCATTGAGCGTACAGGTCTCATTTCTATGCAGCGGCAGTAGAATATTGCTGCAAGAGTTCCGAATACTGTCGATAACAGAGAAGGAATCATGACCTTTGGAACAGAAGCAACTTTAGTTGCGAGATTCGTTGCATCCTTTATGCTGATGGTTTCTCCAGAATCAAGGTAGCCTTGTTTTATAAGTTCCTCCATCATGGGCTTCAGAATGACCAAGAATGGGATGATTGATTCAAGTAAAACTATTACGATGAATACTGCTAAAAAACATAACAATATAGTGAAAATATTCTTAGAAGCGTGAGATTTTGAAGCTTCGCTGAATATTTTGGGCCTGTAATCAAGCATATAAACACCTCCGTAACTAATTTTACTATGTTAATAGTCGATTGTCAAGGAATTTTTCGAGCTGCTTTCGAATTGACAATATACCTTGTAAATGGTATAATAAAACTTAGACTATTTTCCAAATAAAGGGGGATTGCCGATGTACAAAACCATACTGTCACACATCGGAAAGTATAAGAAAGAGGCGATATTATCGCCTTTGACCATTATTGGGGAAGTTGCGATGGAAGTTCTCATACCTACTATAATGGCAATGATAATTGATAATGGTGTTAAAAAGGGAAATATTGGGTATATCGCTAAAATGGGAGTACTTATGGTGCTCATGTCCGTATTTTCCCTTTGTTTCGGAGCGCTTGCAGCCCGTTTCAGCGCAGTTGCTGCTATGGGCTTTGCAAAGAACCTTAGGAGTGCGCTGTTCAGAAAGGTGCAGAGCTTTTCTTTTGCTAATGTTGATAAGTTTTCCACAGCCTCGCTGACGACACGACTGACAACAGATGTCACTAATGTGCAGAACGCCTTTATGATGTTCGTGAGAATGGCATTTCGTTCGCCTATAATGCTAGTCTGCGCCACAATAATGGCTGTCAGAGCAAATGCGAAACTGTCACTAGTATTCCTCTTGGCAATACCTCTGCTCGCACTTGCGATTGTACTGATAATCACTAATGCCCACCCGAGATTCGAGAAAATGCTCAAGCGTTATGATGATATGAACGCAAAGGTTCAGGAAAACCTTGTGGGAATAAGAGTAGTGAAGGCTTTTGCGCGTGAAAAGTTTGAAAATGAGAGATTCGAGGAGAATACCAAGAATGTACGACTTGCTCAGTTTGCCGCTGAAAAACTAGTGATACTGGGAATGCCTGCAATGCAACTAGTAATGTATGCAAGTATAGCCACTATTCTTTATTTTGGTGGAAGAATGGCTGTAAACGGTGACATAGCAACAGGTACTCTTTCTAGCTTTATTACTTATGTTGGACAGATACTTCTTTCTCTTATGATGATGTCTATACTGTTCATAACATTTGTTATCTCAAGAGCTTCAATTCAACGTATCTATGAGGTTCTCAGTGAAGAACCTGCAATAAAGGATATAGAGAGTTCAGAGGTATCTGCTGCTGATGGATCTATAAGCTTTGAGAATGTGAGTTTCAGCTACTATGATGACATGAGCAATCTTGCTCTTGAGAAGATTAACTTAAAAATAAGTTCGGGAGAAACTGTCGGAATCATAGGCGGTACAGGCTCGTCAAAGACTTCCCTTGTTCAGCTCATACCGAGACTTTATGAAGCAACTGATGGAAGAGTTGTTGTAGGTGGTCACGATGTAAAGGAGTACTCGTTGAAAACTCTTCGAGATCAGGTGGCAATGGTATTGCAGAAAAATGTTCTCTTCTCTGGAACTATCAAAGATAACCTACGATGGGGAGATGCAGATGCTACAGACGAGGAGATAATTGAAGCTTGTAAGGCAGCCTGTGCTCATGACTTCATAATGGGCTTCCCAGAGGGGTATGATACTGACCTTGGACAGGGCGGTGTAAACGTTTCTGGTGGACAGAAGCAGAGACTCTGTATAGCCAGAGCTCTTTTAAAAAAGCCAAAGATAATCATTCTTGATGATTCAACAAGTGCGGTAGATACCGCTACTGACAGCAGTATTCGTAAGGCTTTCCGCGAAAAACTCGCTGATACCACAACTATCATAATAGCTCAGCGTATAAGTTCTGTTATGGATGCTGATCGCATAATCGTCATGGACGGTGGAAAGATAACTGACATTGGTACACATGACGAACTAATGCAAAAGAGCGAGATATATCGTGAGGTATATGATTCGCAGCAGAAAGGAGCTGAAGAATAATGCCACCAAGAGGACAGCAGAGACCAATGGCAAAGCCGCAGAACACAAAGGCAGCTTTGAAGCGGATATTCAGCTATATGCATGGGTTCAAATTACAGTTCATGTTCGTGGTTCTCGGTATATTTTTCAGCTCGGGTGCTGGAATAGCAGGAAACTATCTGCTTAAGCCCATAATTGACAACATTGAGGATGCCTTAAAGACTGGGCAGTGGAAATATGGTAAATTCATAGGACTTATCTTCATAATGGTGGCAATCTATGCTCTTGGAGCTATTTCAACATTGTTTTATCAGAGAATGATGCTGAAAATATCTACAACTACGCTTATGCGTATCAGAAACGACCTTTTCAGCAAAATGGAAATGCTCCCGATACGTTTCTTTGATAAACATACTCATGGCGAACTTATGAGCTTGTACACCAACGACACCGATGCTATTCGTGAAATGCTCAGCAACAGTATCTCACAGTTCATAGGTTCGGCTATAACTATTATCGGAGTTTTCTCGGCTATGCTCGTTTATAGCTGGAGACTTACCATACTAGTTGTTGCAATGCTCTTCGTGATCTTCAAGGTCATAGGCTTTGTTGGCTCAAGGAGCGGAAGGGGATTTGTAGCCCAGCAGAAGGCACTCGGTAGTGTTAACGGTTATATCGAGGAAATGATAGACGGACAGAAGGTCGTAAAGGTATTCTGCCATGAGGAAAAGGCTGACGAGGAGTTCGATAGACTCAATGAGGAGCTCTGTATGGCTTCAACACGCGCTCATACCTTTGCAAACATACTCATGCCGATAATGAACAATCTCTCATATATCCACTATGCTGTCACTGCTATAGCAGGTGGTATAATGGCGGTAAAGGGAATAGGTGGCATGACGGTGGGAACTGTTGTTTCGTATTTACAGTTCACACGTTCGTTCTCAATGCCTATAACTCAGGTATCACAGCAGCTAAACTCTGTGCTTACAGCGCTTGCGGGTGCTGAACGTATCTTCCGAATCATAGACGAGAAGCCCGAGGAAGACGAGGGGTATGTAACTCTTGTAAATGCTAATATTGCAAAGGACGGTACTATCACCGAAGCAGACCATCGTACAGGTCACTGGGCATGGAAACATCCACATAAGTCTACAGGTACTACTACTTACACTGAGGTGCGAGGAAATGTGGAGTTCGATGATGTTGTGTTCGGCTATGAGCCGAACAAGATAGTACTCAATGGAATTTCTCTATGTGCGGAGCCAGGACAGAAGATAGCTTTTGTAGGTTCTACAGGTGCTGGAAAGACTACAATAATCAATCTAATTAATCGTTTTTACGATGTTCCGGAGGGCAAGATACGTTACGACGGAATAAACATAAACAAGATAAAGAAGGACGATCTCAGGCGCTCACAGTCTATAGTATTGCAGGATACTCACCTATTTACTGGAACTGTTATGGAGAATATCCGCTATGGAAAACTTGACGCCACAGATGAAGAGGTATATGCAGCTGCGAAGCTTGCAAATGCTGATAGCTTTATAAAACACCTTGAAAATGGTTATGATACAATGCTAACAGCTGACGGAGCAAATCTTTCGCAGGGACAAAGACAGCTTCTTGCAATTGCGCGTGCTGCAGTTGCAGATCCACCGGTTCTTATTCTTGACGAAGCTACGAGTTCAATTGACACACGTACAGAATCACTAATCGAAAAGGGAATGGATTCTCTTATGGAGGGCAGAACGGTATTCGTTATCGCTCATAGACTTTCAACTGTGCGTAATTCTCATGCAATAATGGTACTGGAGCACGGTAAGATCATTGAAAGAGGAAATCACAATGAGCTCATTGCTCAGCATGGTAAGTACTATCAGTTGTACACGGGAATGTTCGAGCTCAGCTGATAATACTGAAAAGAGGTAAAGAATGAAAGTTAGAAATAATGCAGTATTTGTCGCAGCGTTTGCACTTATTGTGTGCTTAGCTTCGTGTAGTAACAAAAGCGGAGGAAAGGTTGGTCAAGTGGAAGTTCCTACTGAACTTGTTACTGTTGAGGGCGTTGATATAAACGACGCTGTTGAAGCTGTTGCAGGAGACGCTTATCTTGCTATAACAGACGAGGCGTGGGAAGTTCAGTATCTCGGCAACAAGGATGTTAACGGCAGCAATCAGCTCTCATATGACGCAGGAGTTGCACACATAAAGGGAAATGGGGATTACACTGTTAGCGTTACAGCAGATACCAACGGTTTCAGATATGACGAGACAGGGGATATAAACGGCGAATACACGATTAAGGGAATAGGTTTTGCGGCGGTTATTATCGATAACGCCGAGGAAGTCCTCCCCAATGCGATAATAACCATAAACAGCGTGAAAGTTGACGGTAGAGAACTTGAGCTTACAAAAAATAGTTATACCAACACGGAAAGCGGCTCAATACGTGCTAATATTTTCAATGAGTGGGTTGCAGATGATGCGCTACCTTCTGATGCAAGGATAGTCGAAGGAGATCTTTTCGAGAATGGTGACTCCTCAAAGCCAACGGCTATTAATGACGGAAGTTATTCTGCGCGGATAATAGACCGTGCTGAGTTTGCTGAGTGGAAAAACGTTGAGGTTGGATTTACTGTATCAGGACTTTGACATCACAGTTTATCCGTCAGTATTTTTCACTTAATTCAGCTTTTTGTCACAGAATAATCATATGGGTGGAATATAATACAATCATGGAAGAGAAATTCTTCCGAACGGTAATGAAAGCTTCATTTTTCATATAAACCACCCTAAAGGTCAAAGCGTCCAGTAATGGACGCTTTTTCCAGTTTGTCTGACAAGCGCACAATCAAACGGGCGGAAGTCACGAACATGCTTAGATAGAGTATAGCTGAACATCAAGGGGAGCGTTTTGAGTGAGCATCTGTAAGCAAACCTTTGAACTAGCGAAAAAAATCGCATAAAACGCTGGCCTATGAAAGATAAGCTGGCTGGAAGCAGAAAAGACTGATGTAAGATTTGTGAGATGTTGGTGTCCTAATCACCGATTTCTACTCGCATGCGTGTCACTAGCTGCGATTGACATTACACGGTTTATATGCTATAATGTAATATAGCATTTTTAACATAAAAATAACCCTAAGGAGAAAATAATCATGGACCAAACTAAAAATGAAATGAACTCTGTTGTTGCAGATTTCTGTGCACTGTTAGAGAGCCGCAAAGTAACTTACGAGCGTAATCAGCAGGACGAGAATATGATAAGATTCCGTACAAAGCTGCCAAATCATGACACAGCTCCGTTCATACTTATTCACTTTAACCCTCAGAACAGCGCTCTTAGCCTTGCAATCAGCAGACTTGCACTGTTTTCAAGCGTAAGCGAGGATCTTTATAAGCTTATGAATGATTTCAATTCTGATCCAGCTAACTTTGCATGCAAGATGTTTACAGACAAAGAAGGACAAATAATTGTGCTGACAAATGCTATCCTCAGAGGTGAAGATACTAGCGCTCAGATTGAGGAGTATATTAACATTAGCGTGCTTGCTACCGACAAATATTTTGGAAAGATTTCTGAACTTATAGGTAGCAGCAACAATAATTAACGAAAAAACGCTAAATATTGAATTATTTCTAGGATAATTCAAAGTGCATAATACTATTTGTAGATTTTTTATTGTACAAAACGTAGATTTTTATTGTGAGAATTGACAAAGCAAGCGTTTATCCCTTTTAATATTTGGATATTTGTGCTAAACTGTAATTACACAAGTATTTCTTATGAGAGGGAGGTGTTTGCATGAGTACAATGAAATATTTTTTGGAAAAAGTATCCGCTGTTATGGTTGCTTTTACTATGCTGTTCTGCATGCTTGCGAGCTTCCCGACTGAGGTTGTGGCAGAGGATAAAGAGAACAAAAAAGACTTTGCTGCAATGTGTGACGAGATGGCTGTTCTGATCAACGAAAAAAGAGAGGAGGCAGGTCTCGCGCCGCTCTTAGTAGTACCTTATCTCTGTGATATTGCAAATATACGAGCTGTGGAGTGTACGAGATTGTTCAGCCACGATCGACCAAGTGATATCCTCGATTATAGGGTAGAAATAAACGGTGAAAAGTATTTCGGCTTTGACACTGCTATAGATGTTTCAATCGTTCCATTTATGTGGGCGGGAGAGAATTTGGCGGCGGGCAATTCTTCAGTAGAAGCTACTTACATGCAATGGGAGAACTCTGAAGGACATCGGAAAAACATATTCAATCCGAATTACACTCACATTGGAATAGCTGTTGTATATAAGGAGAATGACCCGGATAATCTACATTATTACTGGACAACTCTGTTTATCGGTTGCGGAATCGAGCTTAAAAATCAGTATCTTCCTGAAACTATTAAGGAAAGACCAGTGAGTTCGGGAGATATAAATGGTGACGGTGAGATAAATTCCTTTGATCTTATCACCTTAAACAAGTATCTTGCTGGCATGAAGGAACTTAATAAACTTCAGTTGGAAAGTGCGGATATGCTAAAGGACGGAACAGTCAATTCCGATGACGCAGATGTGCTTGCAATGTATATACTTGGTGAATGTGATACTTTGCCAATAACGGCGGAAATGCTGTTGAAGATGCTTAAAGAACGGAAATAGATGAAAGAGAATATTATAGAAGGTGTGTTCATAAATAAAAACGGCTGAGAGATCAGCCGTTTTTATTTATGAACGGAAGTATAATTTTTTTAAATAATGAGGTTTTGAACATTGAACAAAAGGTATAATTTTTTGTTGTCTTATATGCTTGAAATTGCGTCATATGGCTATTAATACAGGAAAATGACTGTTTCTTTTAATATTACTGATTGTAATTTGTGAACAGAGTATTACAAGTTATATAAATTCGGGGTTGTATATAAGTTGTTATTAGGTACAGTCGCCAATCTTTATTACGAAATATTGACAAATTGTATATCTGTGTGCTATAATACATTATGTTGAGGAGGAATACATTTTTGTATTTCTCAGACGTAGTCTTGCCATGCGGAACTGTACAGAAATAAAAGATTGTTTTCCGCACAGATAAAAAAATAGGCGAGGCTGATGTTGATCGTTCGTGAAAAGCTTTCTTTTTACACACTGAATCAATATCCATATTTAGTTGCTGCAAAAAGACGAAGTAAGAGGCTTGCATTCCTAATACAAGTCTCAGATTAAGAGGCATAGGGAAAAATCAATTATTTTAATTCTTTGGGGTGACGATTATGAATAACTTACTAATTATCGGTGCAGGTCAGTATGGTATGGTGGCGAAGGAAATCGCTGAGTCAACTGGCGAGTATGATAAGATTGCATTCCTTGACGACAATAATCCAGTAGCGATTGGCAAAATAAGTGATTACGTAAAGTTCCGAAGCGAGTACGACTGTGCTGTTGTAGCTGTTGGAAATTCGGATTTTCGCCTCAGCTTTATCAATATGCTATTCAATGCTGGATACAATATTCCTAAGCTCATACATCCAAGAGCTTATGTTTCGCCCTCTGCTAAGATAGGCATGGGTTGCTTTGTTGAGCCTATGGCTGTCGTGCATACAGATGTTACTATTATGTCAGGCTGTATCATATCGGCGGGCGCAATATTAAATCATAACAGTGTTATCGAAAAAGGATGCCACATCAATTGTGGATCCATTGTTAAGTCTGGTGTTCAGGTCGCTGCCGGGACTCAAAGTGGATATGGAGATTTGTTCGACAACGACTACCATCATGGCTCGTTAGCAGTGTGAAAAATATCAAAGGGGAAGACGGTATGGGTATAAATTGGACTAAGACATTTGCAGTTGCAGGAGCCGCTCTTGGAACTGCATTTGTTGCTTTAAATGTTATTGCAAAAAGCAAAAAGGCTGACTCGGTATATAGGAACGAGCCTGAACAACAAAACAAAATGCAAGGCAAAAAGGTCGTTTTTGTTGAGGACGAGAACGATCCGATAAATGCCGACGGAAAACATGGCCATCTTGAAGCTATCGGCGAAAGTGAGCATATTCCCACAGTATACGAGAGATATATAAAACGAGCTTTTGACGTTTCACTCTCATTCTGTGGACTTGTTGCACTCTCGCCTATTTTTGCTGCTACGGCGATTGCTATAAAGATGGACGATCCGGGTCCGATACTCTTTACACAAAGGCGTGTCGGACAGGATAAGCAGTACTTTATGCTTCACAAGTTCCGTTCAATGAAGATGTGTACGCCTCATGATGTTCCTACACATATGCTGGACAATCCGGATCAGTATCTGTTGAAAGTTGGAAAGATCATTAGAAAGCTCTCTATTGACGAGCTTCCACAGATTTGGGACATTTTTATTGGCAATATGAGTATAATTGGACCACGTCCTGCTCTTTGGAATCAGGATTACCTTACTTCAGAGCGCGACAGGTATTGCGCTAATGATATCAAGCCAGGACTTACGGGACTTGCTCAGATCAAGGGAAGAGATGAGCTCGAGATTCCTGATAAGGCGAGACTCGACGGTGTTTATACAGATGCTCTCAAGGGTAGCAGCGCCACTGGACTTCTCATGGATTTAAAGGTGTTTATTGGTTCAGTTTCCTCAGTTCTCAGAAGCGAGGGAATAGTAGAGGGCGGTACAGGACAGATGGCAAAAGAGTTTAAAAAGGCCAAAAGCAAATAATAAATAACAATGAGTACAGGCTTATACATAACTGTATTTGATGAAAAAAGTTGTATCTGTGACTTTGTGGAAGTTTTAGGACAGCTTTGCGGAGAAATTCGCTGATTAAGATAGTATATCTGCCTCAGTATGCTCTTTCTACATTCTATCATATCCCAAAGGGCGTCGAATAAACTATGCAGACACTGTGTTTGCAGAGATTTGTAGATCCGCTCAGAATTTAGGCGTCATACTGAGAGCAGCTGCTATAATTAAAGGTAGCAATTAACGTGAAAAGCTTACTACATTGCCGATGATATATATGAGCGCGGCAAGAATGAGAGATATTTTCAGATAGAAGGTTCAATTTGAAGGTTTTGATGATAAACAGCGTCTGCGGTATACGCAGTACGGGAAGAATTTGCACTGATTTAGCAGATGCGCTAGCAGCCCAAGGCCATGAGGTCAAGATTGCATATGGTAGGGAAACAGTCCCTGAGAAGTACAAGAAGTATGCTGTAAGGATAGGCAGCGATACAGATACAAAGCTTCACGCTCTGCGGTCTAGATTGCTTGATGATACAGGATTTGCTTCGAAAAGAGCTACAGAACGCTTTATAGATTGGGTAAGAAGTTACGATCCTGATGTAGTTCACCTGCATAATATCCATGGATATTACATAAATGTTGAAGTTCTATTTCGCTATTTAGCGGAAACAAAAAAGCATGTAATATGGACACTTCACGATTGTTGGCCTTTTACTGGGCATTGTGCATACTTTGATTATGCAAATTGTGACAGATGGAAAAAAGGTTGTCATGATTGTCCGCAGAAGAAGGAGTATCCATCCTCAATGCTTGCGGATCGTTCAAAAAAGAACTGGGAGATAAAGAAAAAGCTTTTCACAAGCGTAAAGGATATGGTTTTCGTTACTCCGTCAGAATGGCTTGCAGAGATACTTAAGCAGTCATATCTTGGCAAATATTCTGTAAAGGTTATAAACAACGATATCGACCTAGGCGTATTTAAGCCGACTGAAGGTGATTTCCGTGAAAAGAACGGATTGACAGGCAAAATAATGCTCCTTGGAGTCGCAAGTATATGGGACAGAAGAAAAGGTTTAAAGGATTATATCAAGCTTTCTGAAAAGCTTGATAATAATTACAGTATAGTTCTTGTCGGGCTTTCGGAAGAGCAGATAAAGCAGCTCCCACAAAACGTTATCGGTATCTCGAGAACGAACAATACAAAGGAGCTTTCTGAGATATATACGGCCGCTGATTATTTCCTAAACCTAACTTATGAAGATAATTACCCTACGGTAAATATTGAAGCACAGGCGTGTGGGACTCCAGTTATCAGCTATAAAACTGGAGGAAGTACTGAGAGTGCGGTTAGGTTCGGTACGGTTGTGGAAAAGGGAAATCTTGTAAAAGTACTTAAGATTATAAAGACCTCTCCAAAGTTTGAAAAGAGTTCTGATTACGCTGACAGTTTGGGTCATGCGGTAGAAAAATACATGGAGCTGTATGAAAAAGGCTGAAAATGATCTTTTCTGGTACATTTTCATTCTGGGTAAGCAGGCGTTGCTTTTTGAGCATTGTCTGTGTTTTATCCGTGTATAGCAGTATGCTGCTGTATGAATTCTACTTTAAAGTTGGTATTCGCTTCTCCTTTAACAAGAGGGGCGTTTCTGATTTTTACACACCTGTTTTATGCAGAATACAGTAACGTAGAATATAAAATGAAGGACAAAGGCGAATTCGGTATTACATTACAAGGGAAATGTTAATATGAGAGAATATGGCGGCTATATAGAGTTAGATACTTACAGGCTTCCAATGCTTCACAAAGGAGCTATTGCTCTCAACTGCGGCAGGAACTGCCTTGCGTACCTCTTTGGAACAAGAAAGATTAGGAAGCTTAAACTTCCATACTATATGTGTGACAGCGTTTTCAATCTGTGCAGAAAGTACGGGGTTGAAATGAGCTTTTATCACGTAAACGATAGCTTCTATCCCGAAGATATAAAGCTAAGTGATGACGAATGGCTTTATGTGATGAATTATTATGGGCAGCTTGAGCGTGGACAGCTTGGAAAGATAAAAACAAAGTACAAAAAAGTGATAATAGACAACGCTCAGGCGTATTTTGATGAGCCACTTGAAGATACAGACACACTTTACACATGCCGGAAGTTTTTCGGAGTATCTGACGGAGCATTCCTTTACACAGACAGTATTTCTGAAGAAGAGTATCCAACGGATGAATCATTTGAAAGAATGCGCTTTCTGCTTGGTCGCTATGAAAGAAACGCTTCTGAGTTTTATCAGGAGTATTCCGCTAACGATCACATGTTTGCAGATGAGCCCATACTAAAAATATCGAAGCTGACGAACAACCTTCTGCACGGTATAGATTATGAGTTCGTAAAGCAGAGGCGTACAGAGAATTTTGAAACGTACAGCAATCAACTCAACGTTATGAATAAGTTAAAACTCCGTGTGCCGAAGGGGGCTTTTGCATATCCTTTGCTTGTGGAAAAAGGTTCAGAACTTCGAAAAGCTTTGCAGCAGAGAAAGATATATATATCGCTTCTGTGGCCGAATGTTGTAAGCGATGGCGGCGCAGACAGTTTTGAGCGCTTTGCCGCGGAGAATATATTGCCTTTACCATGTGACCAACGTTACAGCAAGGAGGATATCAACTATATTATTCAGGAGATAGGTTACTATGTATAAACTTAGAGAACTGGAAAGAAAAGATATGCCTATCGTCAATTTATGGAGGAGAGATTCTGAATTGATACATTTTCTTGGTTCTCCGTTCCGGTATATAAACTCTGACGTTGATGATAAGTTCTTTGACAGTTATATGTCGAGCAGGAATAATACTATTAGATGTGCAATAGTTTCCGATACTTCAGACGTTATCAAAGGACTTGTAACTCTTGCGAACATCAATCATTTCAATCAGTCGGCTGTGCTTCATATCATGATCGGCGAAAAGAACAATCAGGATAAGGGACTTGGAACTTTTGCATTGACGACTATGTTGGATCATGCGTTCTATAACATGAATTTGCATCGTATAGAGCTTGATGTTCTTGCATACAACGAAAGAGCTATCCACCTGTATGAAAAGGTTGGATTTAAGAGAGAGGGAACCAGGCGAAAGGCAGTTTATAAAAACGGGGATTTCGTGGATATGCATTTCTATGCAATCCTAAAGGATGAATATAAGGGCAGGCAGCTCTGAAAGAAAGATAAATATGTTTTTTGTGGTCAGAATATCAGGAATGTTTGCGCAATTTTCAGTACAGTATTCATACATTTTTCAGAAATGATTTGTTAGGTGTTCATTCAAGTCTTGACAAATCGTATGAGTGTGGTATAATAAACAATTGCGAGCGTATATAGTTTCAAAATATTCACGAAAAGATATTTGACCAAATATATATAATAACTGAGGTGTGAAATGGCAAATAAAATTTTGGTTACACGTTCCTCAATGCCTGATTATGAAGAGTATTGTGAGGAGATAAAGGGATTATGGGACAGCCACTGGCTAACAAATATGGGTGCAATGCATCAGGAACTACAGGCAGAACTTGAAAAGTATCTGGATGTTCCTCATGTGGTGCTCTACACAAACGGACATCTTGCTCTCGAGAATGCTCTTGCAGCAATGAATTTCCCGAAAAACGGAGAGGTCATAACTACTCCGTTCACATTTGCTTCGACAACACACGCTATAGTACGCAACGGACTTGTTCCTGTTTTCTGTGACATAGACCCCGTTGACTACACTATCGACGTTACTAAGATAGAGGCGCTTATAACTGATAAGACATGTGCTATAGTTCCTGTTCATGTTTACGGAAATATATGCAGGGTAGAGGAGATACAGCGCATTGCGGACAAGTATGGCCTCAAGGTAATCTATGATGCTGCACATGCTTTCGGAGTCAGGTATAAGGGTGTCAGCTCGGCTTGTTTTGGTGACGCATCGATGTTCAGCTTCCATGCAACGAAGGTGTTCAATACTATTGAGGGCGGAGCAGTATGCTTCAAGAAGAATCATTTTGTACAGCTCCTAAACGATATGAAGAATTTTGGAATACACGGTCCTGAAAGCGTGGAGTTTGTTGGCGGAAACGCTAAAATGAACGAGTTCCAGGCGGCTATGGGTATTTGCAATCTCCGTCACCTTGACAGAGAGATTGCAAAGCGCCGAGCTGTAATGGAACGTTACCGTGATAGACTTTCTGGAACAGAGGGAATTACCCTTTGTCCTTTGCAGGCAGACGTTGAGCCGAATTATGCTTATTGTCCCGTAGTATTTGAACCTACACTCTTCGGCATGACTAGAAATGAGGTTTTTGCTGCTCTTGCAGAAAATGGTATCGGAGCAAGAAAGTATTTCTATCCTCTTACCAATACCTTTGATTGCTTCCACGGAGCATACGATATAAATAATACTCCTGTTGCGCTTCATATAAGCAAGAGAGTGCTTACTCTGCCGTTGTATGCAGATCTCAGTCTTGAAGATGTGGACAGAATTTGTGATGTTATACTGAGCTGCAAGAAGAAATAAATGCAGCTGCATATATATACCCTAAAATAAGATAGTTCGGAGGAATATGGAAATGTCATTATTTAAAGATGCGACCCTTATGATCACAGGAGGTACAGGTAGCTTTGGAAACGCTGTACTCAACCGCTTTCTGAAAACAGATATCGGTGAGATAAGAATTTTCTCCCGTGACGAGAAAAAGCAGGACGATATGCGTCATCACTTCCAGGCAACAATGCCAGAAGTAGCTGACAAGATTAAGTTTTATATCGGCGATGTTCGCGATCTGCAGTCTGTCAGAGGTGCTATGTACGGAGTTGACTATATCTTCCACGCAGCAGCTCTCAAGCAAGTTCCATCATGTGAGTTCTTTCCTATGGAAGCAGTGCGAACAAACGTAATCGGTACAGACAATGTTCTTACAGCTGCTATTGAGGCAGGCGTAAAGAGTGTTATCTGTCTATCCACTGATAAGGCTGCATATCCAATAAACGCTATGGGTATCTCAAAGTCTCTCGAGGAAAAGGTTGCTATTGCTAAGTCAAGAACATCCGGAAAGACAAAGATTTGCTGTACACGTTACGGCAATGTTATGTGCAGTCGTGGTTCTGTTATTCCACTTTGGATTGATCAGATTGCAAGTGGTCAGCCTATCACACTTACCGAGCCTTCAATGACACGTTTCATCATGTCCCTCGAGGAAGCAGTGGATCTTGTTCTCTTTGCTTTTGAAAACGGTGAGAATGGAGACCTTCTCATTCAGAAAGCACCAGCTTGTACTATTCAGACTCAGGCAGAAGCTGTATGTGAGCTCTTTGGCGGAAAGAAAGAGGATATCAAGATAATCGGTATCCGTCACGGTGAAAAGATGTATGAGACTCTTCTCACCAACGAGGAATGTGCAAAGGCAATTGACATGGGAGATTTCTATCGCGTTCCTGCCGACAACAGAGGTCTCAACTATGATAAGTACTTCAAGGAAGGCGACGAGGAGAGAAATGTTCTCACTGAGTTTAATTCAAGCAATACAAAGCTTCTCACTGTTGCCGAGACTAAGGAAAAGATAGCTTCACTTTCATATATTCAGGAGCGCCTCACAGAAATGGGGTTAAAG
>JAFZYX010000071.1 GCA_017616055.1 Ruminococcus sp. | reverse complement strand
GCCGCAGCCCGAAGAACAAGCTTCGTTCAACATAATACTGTCTATGCTCTTGTTTTTTATCTTGAAACACTTTATGTCCTGTCCGCCGATGTCTATGATGAAATCAACATCAGGACAGAAGTAAGCAGCAGCCTTAAAGTGTGCGACTGTTTCAACTATTCCATGATCAACAGAAAGTCCTGCCTTTATGAGATCCTCGCCGTAACCTGTTACCGCCGATCCCTTTATGGTGATATTTGGATTCATTTCAGCGTAGATTCGCCTTATCTGTTCGGCAATCTTGTCCAGCGGCTGGCCCTGATTAGAAGAATAATGGTTGTAAAGCATACGCCCGTCCTCGGTAATGAGTACAAGCTTAGTAGTTGTTGAACCTGCGTCAATTCCGAGATATGCGTTGCCATTATAGGTATGTATATCAGCATATTTAAGGTCAAACTTCCTGTGACGATCAATGAAGCCCTCATACTCAGCTTGCGAGCAGAAAAGAGGATCGCCTGTAACGATATTATCGGTAGTCTTTGCGTTCTGTATTTTATCAATTATATCTTCTATAGTGAAAGAGTCCTCGGCAGCAGCTGCATATATTGCGCAGCCGTATGCTACAAACACAGGAGCTTCCTGTGGAAATACAGCATGCTTTTCATCAAGTCCGAGAGTTTTTACAAAAGCCTTTTTCAAACCGCTCAAGAAGAAAAGAGGTCCGCCAAGGAAAAGCACCTTTCCCTCGATAGTACGTCCCTGAGCAAGTCCTGAAACTGTCTGGTCAACAACAGCCTGGAAGATACTAGCTGCAACATCCTCACGCCTTGCTCCCTGATTGAGAAGTGGCTGTATATCGGATTTAGCAAAAACTCCGCATCGTGAAGCAATGGGATATATCTTCTGTGCATGTAAAGATAATTCGTCAAGTTCATCGGCTGTGATACCGAGAAGAGTAGCCATCTGATCTATAAAAGCACCAGTACCACCTGCACAGGTTCCGTTCATACGCTGTTCAACACCACCTGTGAGGAATATTATCTTAGCATCCTCGCCGCCCAGCTCTATAACAGCATCTGCGTCAGGCTGCTTCTGCTTTACAGCTAGAAATGCAGCGTGAACTTCCTGTACAAATGGGATGCCTGCAGAATTGGCAAGTCCTAAACCTGCCGAACCTGTTATGCAGACTGCGAACTCCTCATCGGGATAGTCCGCCTGTATTATCTTTAACTGATCTGTGACAGTCTCCTTAACCTTTGAAAGGTGGCGCTGATATTTGGAGTAGAGTATCTCTCCGTCAGCGTCGGTAATAACCGTTTTTACGGTAGTCGAACCTACATCTATGCCGAGTGAATACTTGTTTGCCATTATGCACCTCAATAACAGAAGTAATATGCAGCGGATACCGATCCAAAACCGCCGCTATCTTTTAATTATATCATCTTTATATATAATTGTAAAGCGAATATTGTTCTTTGGTGTCAAAATATGTTGAATAAATTCCTAAATCATGATATAATAGCGTATAATCGGTACTTTTCAAGTATAGCACGAATGATATCCATTGTCAATTTGAAATTTTTTCTGTAATTTTGTAACGAAACGT
>JAFZYX010000070.1 GCA_017616055.1 Ruminococcus sp. | reverse complement strand
TCAACAGGGATATCACGCTCAACAACATACCAGTCATTAATCGGTTCAAGGTCATTCCACTGGTAGCTCCAGTTGTTTTCCTCGTTCAGAACTATCGTATCATAAATCTCCTCATTGCGAAACAAATCAACTGTAACGTATGTGGGATGTGCTATGCTTTCAGGAGTATCGTTTATCCAGACCTTTCTCACGGTATATGAAGCAACGCTGCCGCTAAGAGTTGCATATGAGAACTTCGGATATGCATCATAACTGAAAGAAGTGTCTTTCTCATCAGCTTCAAGAAGCAAGGACGATGGCACATAAAAAGTATTACCGATATTCAGGGTACGCCCTACAGCAAGGTAAATGCCACTGCTAAGTCCGCTGAATTTCAGTTCTCCGTTTTTATCGGTTTCACCTTTTCCAACAGGAGCTATTCCGTCAGCGATAGCATAGCTTTCAAGAGTTTTGGATTTCTCAGCAACATTTTCCTCTGTTATTCCATTAATATCTATAGGATATGAAGCAAAATCTCCTGAAAGAGCAAAACCGTTTTCTGTACGGACTCCTACCCTGTAAAGCTTCCATTTCATGCCTGTCAGGGTAATGTCCCCTTTTCGGCAAATAAGCGTTATGGAACGATTATTTTCTATATCGCAGATGCCAGAAAAAGGAACTATCATGAACATAATAAAAAAAGTCAAAATAAGACATGAGGATACCCTGATGAGCTTTATATTTGTTTTTGGCATGATATCACCTCTTTTTACGATCTATTATCCAACCTGATATTATCCAGTAAAGTATAAGCAATATGATAACAGGAATAACTATGAACGGTAGTACCTTTATCTCATCTACAGGCACAGCATCTGCGGTTACCTTTACAGTATGAGGCTGATCACTTTCTATTCTGTGCGCTCTGACAAGAAGCCTGTGAGTGTTAATACCATAAGGAGTACAGGTCATAAGGGTAACATAGTCCATATCAGGTACCGGTGCAAGTTTGTCCATTTCACTTGGAAGTACAGTATTTATCTCATCTACCTCATATTCCAGTACCTCGTCAAGTACTGTAATACTGAAAGTGTCATTTTCCGTGAGTTTGTCTATATCAGTAAACAGCCTTGCTGACGGAAGTCCGCGATGTGCCGATATTACTGAATGACGACCTTTTCCACCTATCGGAAGGGATGTTCCCTCGATATGTCCGACAGCAATATTAAGTACCTCAGGGCTCGTTCCATGATATATGGGAAGATATGCGTTTATCTTAGGGATATCTATATATCCCATTATACCAGTGCCAGTTACATCAAGCACCTGTTCGTATCCCTTGATTTTTTTATAGTCGATGAGTGGAGCAGAAAGCTCTGCAAGCTCACGATTGTATTTCTCAGCTTTTTCAAGAAGCATATCCTTAACCGAATTATCCATATCGCAGACGGTCTGATCATAAATAGCAATAGCTCTCGACTGCTTGCCCGAATTCCACCAGTTACTGAACGAGGGATACAGCATTATACATATGCCTACTGCTAATACTAAAAAAAGTGCGATATTGACAAGCAAACCGTGTTTGTGTTTCATTCTATCTTACCCATTGAACTAAATGGAGTTACTATGAAGTAAATCTTACCAATTATGTTTTCTTCCGCAACACAGCCTACGGAAGCCGAGCGGCTGTC
>JAFZYX010000069.1 GCA_017616055.1 Ruminococcus sp. | reverse complement strand
GTGTTGTGGACTTAACAGTCCTATACAGTAGTGGCGAAGTGGACACGCCTGTAAGAATAAGGGTTGCCTGATTTTTAGGTGGAAACTTAAATACCATTCTTCTTATGAAGCCCCTTCCTCTTTAGGTAGGGGAGAGTTCACTACATAGTTCATTGTTTTTCTCCGTATTATATGATGTATATGTGCCTTGTTTCATTCGTTTGGAAATTTCATGCCCCACTGCGCTCTGCATTCATCCATGATTTTCATAACTGCGATTGTAGCGCTGTGAGGAACCAGAGGACTTTCCCTGAATCCCACGTCAAGACAGCGGTGTACTTCATCGATTTCGTATTCATAGCCGTTGATATCGTCCTTACGTACAAAACGCTCAATCTCATTTCCACTGCGGTCAAAGAGTATGCCTTCGTCTGTGCAGTGGAACCAGTTACCGAGTGTGATTAAGCCCTTTGTTCCTGAAATAACTGCATTGTTGCGAAGCTGTATTTCAAAACCGTTGTCCATTGACGAGAAAGCACCGTTTTTGTATCTGAAGATGATGGAATTACTCATATCTATTCCATACATCATATGAGCAGAGCTGGTAATATCATCTGGCATACCCAGAAGATCGTGAGTGAGCGTAATAGGATAAATACCAAGGTCAAGCAGGCAACCGCCGCCGCAGTCGGCGCGGAATAGCCTGTCATTTTCGTTATAGGGGATATAATTGCTGAAATCTGCCTTGGTATACTCGATTTCGCCGATTAGCCCTGAAGCAATCCATTCTTTCATCTTCCTGTAAACAGGACGGCACTTCATCCACATAGCCTCCATGAAGAATAGAGCCTTATCTTTTGCAAAAGCAATAAGCTTTTCAGCCTGAGCTGTATTAAGGGTGAGTGACTTTTCGCAAAGTACGTTCTTGCCGTTTTCGAGACAAAGCCATGCATCATTGAAGTGAGAAGACATAGGAGTTGCGATATATACTATTTCAGCACCGCTTTTTTCGGCAAAATCCTTATAATTTCCGTAGTACTCGGAAAAGCCGAATTCCTCAGCGAAATCTTTAGCTTTTTCGTCAGTTCTCGAAGCAACAGCACATAATTCTGCATTTTCACAGTGTTTCAGAGCAGTTGCGAATGTGTGGGCTATCTTACCAGTTCCGATGATGCCCCATTTGTATTTTTTCATGATGAAATTCCTCCCATTAATAGCTGTTCTGGGACTGGTCGATAACGCAGTCAATAGCGATTATTACAGCCAGAGCCATAACTATATCCTGATCCTTTGCTACGTCTATCTCAAAACTGTCACCCCATGACATCCAGCGTTTATGTATGGAAGCAATGTAATTTCCTCCACAGGAGATACTGTAATCGTGTGCGAAGAAGTCACCGCTTATCTGCCAGCCTAGCTCATCAATTGTATAGTGAGGCTTAAGTAGTGTGAACTGCTTGACCACATCACCGATAAACTGACCACCGATATATACAGAGAACCTTGGCAGCAGCCTGAGAAGTCTCTGCTGTATGAATGCGACTTCATTGTTCATATCATCTAAGATATGCATTTTGCGACCGAGTGATAATATCTCACCTACGGCAGTAAACATAACATTGCCTGATTCGTCAAATATGTTGGCACGCTGTCTGAATGTAAATACTTTCTGTTTGAAATATAGTCTCATATTGATTACCCCATATCATTATATTTTCATACTCCTAAGAGTTATGAGCTTTGTTATCTGCCCAGCTGCCAGAAAGCAACTGCGCTTGCAGCAGCAACATTAAGCGAGTCAACACCGTGAGACATTGGTATCTTCACAGTGTAGTCGCAGTCTGCTACAGTCTTGTCCGCAAGTCCTTCGCCTTCAGTTCCGAGAACCACAGCAAGCTTCTGAATATCAGCAAGCTCAGGTGCGTCGATACTTACCGAGTCATCGCTCAGTGCCATAGCAGCAGTCCTGAACCCCATTTCGCGGAGCTGCTTTGGATAGTCATTATCGCTTGAAAGATAAGTCCATGGTATCTGAAAAACAGTACCCATGCTTACACGAGAGGAGCGCCTGTAAAGAGGGTCGCTGCACGCGGGAGTAAGCAGTACCGCATCCATATTTAGAGCGGCGGCGCTGCGGAATATAGCGCCTATATTAGTTGGATTTACTACGTTTTCAAGAACTGCCACACGTCGCGCATCTCTGCAAACATCTTCAGCTTTAGGAAGAACTGAACGTCTGAATGCACAGAGTGCTCCGCGGATAAGCTTGAAGCCGGTAATTTCGGTTATATATTCTAAGTCACCGACATAAATTGGAGCTTCACCAACAAGTTGGATCAACTCCTTCATTTGTCCACTTATGTCTTTGTTTTCCATAAGGAGCGAATAAGGTATATATCCCGCGTTGAGAGCGCGCTCGATTACTTTAGGACTTTCAGCCACAAAGAGTCCGAGATCAGGCTCAAAATAGTGGAGCAGCTGAGGTTCGGTCAGCGCCGTAAATATATCAAGCTCGTTCTTTATGCAGTCATTTATCTCAATTATATTTGACATAGCTTGCCTTTCTGGTTGTATTGGAGGCTTTTCACAGCTTTTTAACGGTTCCTGGAAAAGCAACCTCTACGATCAAAGTTTATGTACTTTAATCAGGATTTACCATCCAATCTCTTCTGCTATTTTATCTCCTTCTGCAAGAAGATATTTTTTTATGCCATTCAATAAATCAAATTCATTTTCTTTGAAATATGCATCCATCGATTCTGATATTTCATCAATAGCAGAGGAATCAGGAGTATCACTGTTCACAAGAGGCATTAATTGTGAGATACACCTTTGAAAAATCGAAAATGCGCTTTCATCCAGATACTTTTTTATGATACTTCCTAAACCTTTTAAAGATTCAGCTGTCCTGTATTCAAATTCAAAAAACTGATACATTCCGTCTTCTATACCACAAGTGTACCAATTATACAGGTCAGTGAATAACTTTGCATTGGTGGTATCATGCTTCCAGGTTTCCGACATTACAGCAAGAAAAATGGCTTCTGCATCAAGACCTTCTTTAGAAATAAGATCTTCTTTATAGTCACTCCATATTGAACCCATGTCTATCCTCCCTGCAAAATCAGATTAATCATATCAAAGCAACAGCGCTAAAGGAAAAATGCTAATTGCTTAAAACAATTATACCAGTTTCCCCGCATTTCGTCAATATCCGCAGTCATAACTCTTTTTATCTTTTGGTATGGCTTTTCCTTAAAAGATGTGGTATAATATTAATAATACATTTAGAGGAGAAATTAATATGGCTAACAATGATATAAACAGAATGAAGGAGCTGAATGAACTGCTTGCAAAGGCAGCTGACGCATACTACAATACTGGCGTGGAGATAATGTCCGACAAGCAGTACGATGAACTTTATGATGAGCTTGTAGCACTTGAGAAAAATACGGGAGTAGTTCTCAGCGGCAGCCGTACACAGCAGGTCGGCTACGAGGTCTCCTCTGGACTTAAAAAGATAAAACACCCCTCAAAAATGCTTTCACTGGACAAGACCAAGAGTGTTGAGGAACTGAAGAGCTGGCTGGGTGAGCATAAGGGCTTTCTCAGCTGGAAGCTTGACGGACTTACTCTTGTCCTGACGTATAATAATGGTGAGCTGGAACAGGCTGTTACACGTGGAAATGGCGAGATAGGCGAGGAAATAACCGCTAATGCAAGGCACATAAAGGGGATTCCTGCACGTATTCCTTTCAAGGGACATCTGGTAGTTCGTGGTGAGTCACTGATGAAGTACAAGGATTTTGAGCGAGTAAATGCTGAGATTGAGGACGGTACGAAGTATAAGAACCCACGTAATCTCTGTGTCGGAACAGTTCGAAATCTTGATTCACGTGTTACTGCACAGCGAAACATTAACTTTTTCGCATTTAATTTGGTTTCAGCTGATGGGTATGAAGAAAACTCCTTTATCAAGCGTCTTGACTGGCTGGAAGCACAGGGATTTCAGCGAGTTTACGGTCTGACTGTAACCAAAGATACTATTGAGAGAGCTGTTTCTGACTTTGAAAAGGCAGTCTCAGAAAACGAGTTCCCCTCTGACGGACTTGTTCTCATGTACGATGATGTTGCATACGGACTGAGTCTTGGTGAGACATCACACGCTCCAAGGAATGGTATTGCATTCAAGTGGCGCGATGAGACTGCTGATACTACACTCCGTGAGGTGGAATGGTCTGCAAGCCGCACAGGACTTCTCAATCCTGTAGCGATATTTGATCCTGTTGAACTGGAGGGAACCACAGTTTCACGTGCTTCTGTTCATAATCTGAGCATAGTGAAGCAGCTTCGCCTCGGAATAGGCGATACGCTGACTATTTTCAAGGCGAATATGATAATTCCTCAGGTTCTGGAAAATAAAACTGCCTCTGGGACCCTTAATATTCCTGATGTCTGTCCTGTCTGTGGCGAAGCTACAGAGGTACGCACTTCCGACGAGGATGTAGAAACTCTCGTATGTCCTAATAAGGACTGCGCAGCAAAGCATCTTGGCAAATTTGAACATTTCGTTCAGCGCGACGCTATGAACATAGTCGGAATGTCAACTGCTACAATAGAAACGCTTGTTTCCGAGGGATTTGTAAGTCAGTTCCGTGATTTTTATCATCTTGACGACCACAAGTTTAAAATAGTAGTTCTTGAGGGCTTTGGCGAGAAATCATATCAAAAGCTTGTAGATGCAGTTGAAGCCTCACGCAGAACTGAACTGAGCCGTGTACTCTATGCAATGGGTATACCAAATATCGGAAGGCAGGCATCGCGTCTTATCTGTGCGGAATATCCTGGAGCTGATAAGCTTGAACAACTTACTGTTGCGGAACTTACAGCAATAGACGGCATAGGTGAGGTTCTTGCAAATGATTATGTCAAGTTCTTTGCTGATGAAAAGAATCTTGCTGAGTTCCATAATCTGCTTGCGGAGCTTACTATAGAAGAATCTGCTGCAGTTAACAGTGAGTCAGCTATAGCTGGTAAGACGTTTGTAATCACCGGTGCGGTGCACATCTGGAAGAACCGCAATGAGCTTAAAGCATTTATCGAGCAGAACGGAGGCAAAGCGGCAGGCTCGGTGTCTTCAAAGACAGATTATCTGATAAATAATGATAATACATCTAATTCTACGAAGAACAAGACTGCAAAGGAACTCGGTGTGCCGATAATAACTGAGGAAGAATTTGCAGAGCTGGCAAAGCAAGTCTGAAGAGCAACTTTTTTGCATCTAATGCAAACAATTGTAAATAACAGTAAGAATGGGCGTACAATGTGCGCCCATTCTGTTCCTATAATGAAATATTAGTCAAGTTTTTCTTAGCAAATTTTGTTAAATATATAATAGAAATACCCAAACGTTCGACTACTTGCCCGGAACGTTTGGGTATAATTATAAAACGCTGAATATAAATCCTATTAAACGATTTCGTGTTAATTTATATTTTGATTTAGTCCTAATTACAGAAAGAATGACAGACTAGCTAGCAGCTTTCATACTAGCCTTATCCTCATACATTATGGCATCGACTTCTCTTAAGACATCATCTAGCTTCATACCTTTCTTAAACTCACAGAATCCCACTGCAATGCTGTAGCCCTTTTTGTGGACGTCTTCCTTGAGTTTCTGTACGGTAAGCTCTACTTCTGTATAAGTAGAATTAGGGAAAAGCACCTCAAATTCATCGCCGCCCATTCTATAGAAACGGCATCTGACGGGTAATATCTCTGCTGCGCTATCTGCAACTGCAAGTATAGCCTTGTCGCCGGCATCATGTCCATAAGTATCATTTATTGGCTTAAGGCCGTTCAAGTCGATAGATATGACGTACATCTGTTTCTTACTCATGTTCTTTATATCGTTATAGAACGAATGTCGGTTGAAAGCATCTGTAAGGGCATCACGTGAAAGAGTTTCAGAGGTGTAGAACATATAGTAGAAGGTACATGAAAGGGAAGCCATACCGCTAATAAGGAATTTATAGTGGAAAACGGCATTCATAATAACAGCCATTACGATACCAACCGTAAGAGTCAGTATAAATACACTTTCATGCTTGAATCCGAGTCTGAACTTTATAATAGCCGTAATAAGTAGAACAGTTATGTAGATAAAGCTGAAAACATATGGTACAGCAGCAAGAGGACCGAGTATTCGGTTTCCTTCACTGTCAAACCTGAAAACGCAACCGTTAAATATACTCGTGATACAAAGAACAACGTTGAAAAGTGCAAGACACTCAATTATGCGCCGAATCTGCTTTTTCAAGACGTCAGTAACGAATATGAACGGCAAAGTAACAGTTCCGCTTATGGAGAAACTTATCGCCGAAACAATCTTCATCAGCAATATGTGCCCACCAGCATCATTCAGAGAGTAAACGATGATATTGCATATGACCATTATAAAGGAAAGGAGAGTACAAAGCATGAACTTTGACTTCCTTTTCACCGACAGAGTCGAATTGAACATCAGGAACAGAAAAAGAGTAATATCCGTAATAATTATGAGGTAGCTCATTTGAACAATATCCTTGAACAAAATATCAGCTCCTGTTTTTAATTTCTTGTCTATTATACCATACTACATTAAAAATAGCAAGTGGTGAAAAAAACATTTGGTCATTTTTGATTTGCCGCGTGATAATTGCATATGCTGTTCAATTGAGCATTATATCAAATAAAAAAAGCACAAAATGTTATATAGTTCTGATTACATTTTCTTATCGAGCACATTCATAGCCCACTGGATATTGATAACGACTTCAGAATCAGAAAGAAGCTCTACTTTGAATTTATCCACAATAAGGTCGTAATTGGCGCGGATGAACTCAGTTCTTGCCCAGTCGCCACTGTCGGTAAGGATAGCGAACTTAAGTGAGCCATCCTTTTCCTTATTGAGGTAAACTTCTTTGACTTTACTGTCTTTGTCCTTGTTCATTATCTCTGCAATTATGAAGAGCTTCATAAGCTCAATACCGCGATCATCCAACCCTTCATCAAGGATGAGGAGCTTTTCGTGAAGTTGATTAACATTGAACACGATACGCTTGTGACATCCTTTTTTGAGAGGAGTTTTTTCATCATATGGGTCATGGTTGAGATTTTTTATGAAATCTATAGCAGCTATTGAATACTCTGGAACAAAGTGGATAAGGAAGCTTTTATCGGGTTGATAGTAGTATATAGGGAAGAAAACGATAGAATCTTTTCCGCAGTCAGGACATTTAAACATAAAGATATCATTGTTTCTGACACGTTCTTTCAATTCTGGATTGTCATCGGTGTTTATGCTTTCCCATGCAGTAAAGTCACAATCTTTTCCACATTTTGGACATTTGAGATTTTCAATATGATTTTTAGACATAGTATTTCCTCTTTTCTATTTTATGTTTTTTATAGTTTCATAATTTCCTTTATTAATCCCACTCTGCTTTCAGGTATAGCTGGCTATTAGTTTCGTGATTCAAGTATTAGAGTGGGGGAGTTGACTAATACAATAATAGTATATCATGAAATATATATAAAATCAAGTTGATATGATTGTTATTACTTTAAGAAGAACAAGAAAAATAAAGGGCGTACTTTCAATTTATATTTGAAAGTACGCCCTCTTGGGGAAAGTATGTTATTTTACAG
>JAFZYX010000009.1 GCA_017616055.1 Ruminococcus sp. | reverse complement strand
TGCTAGTATTAAAATATAATAAAGCGCGATCAGAGCGTATAAAACGGAGGTATGTAAAATGGATAAGAAAGCAATGTACAAAATAAGCTATGGACTATTTGTTGTTACAGCTTGCAGTGACGGAAAAGATAATGGTTGCATCACCAATACTCTGGCTCAAGTTACATCTTCACCCAACAAAGTAAGCCTTACTGTTGCAAAAACGAACTACACTCACGATCTTATTATGGCAACCGGCAGATTTACAGCTTCTGTTATAAGTACTGACGCGGATTTTTCACTTTTTAATCATTTTGGTTTTCAATCAGGAAGAGATGTGGATAAGTTTGCTGACTTTAAGGATTGTAAGCGCGCAGAAAACGGCTGCCTTATAGTAACAAAGGGCACAAACGCATATATTTCGGGATCTGTATGGCACAGCATAGATCTTGGAACACACACAATGTTCATTGCTGAGGTGACAGATATGGAAGTCCTTAGTGACATTCCTTCCGCGACGTACGAATACTATCAGAGTAATATAAAGCCAAAGCCAGAGGCTGTGGGAACTACTTCAGACGGTCAGACAATCTGGCGATGTGTTATCTGCGGCTATGAGTACGTGGGGGAGGAAGTACCCGATGACTTTATCTGTCCTATATGTAAGCATGGAAAGGCAGATTTTGAAAAAGTTACTGGTGGACATGAGGCTGTTCCCGTCGGAAAAAACGAGAGTGGCGAGACAATATGGAGATGTACGGTTTGCGGTTATGAATACGTAGGCGAGGAAGTACCTTCGGATTATGTCTGTCCTATCTGCGGAGTTGGAGCTGATATGTTCGAGAAGCAATAATTATTAATATTGCTATAAGGGGGATAATATATGATAGTTTATTTTTCAGCTACTGGTAACAGTAAATATGCAGCGGAGCGCATAGCTTCTGCACTGAATGAAAAAGCCATGTCGATTGAAGAAGGCTGCTATGATATTACCCTTGAAGATGGGGAGTGCTTTGGTATTGTTACTCCTACTCACTGGTGGGCTTTGCCTATACCTATGAGAGAGTACTTACAGAAGCTGCGACTTCACAGACATGGAAAGCACTATGTTTTCATAGCTTCAACCTACGGAACTACTGTTGGCTGCAGTGGTGAGGAGGCAAGACATCTTCTCAGAGATAATGGCATTCGCCTGAGTGCAGTTTACAGCATAAAAATGCCAGATAACTGGACTGTTACCTTTAACCTCAGTAATAAAGAAAAAGTTGCTCGTCAGAATGAGGCAGCGGAAAAAAACATAAACAAGACCATTGCAAAGATACTGGATAGGAAAAAGGGATGCTTCCTTACTATGAGGACTCCATATGCTTTCCATAAATATACGGATAAAGTCTTTGCAAAGGTTAGAATGACAAAAAACCTGTATGTCGAAGACAGTTGTAATGGCTGTGGCCTTTGTGCTGCAAAGTGTCCGGTGAAAGCCATTGATATAAAGGACGGAAAGCCCGTATGGGTCAAAGAGCGCTGTGCTTTGTGCTTCCGTTGTCTGCATCATTGTCCTCAGTTTGCCATACAGTTCTGGAATGGCGCAACCAAAAAGCATGGACAATACACAAATCCAAACGTTAAAATATGAAAAAAGGCACTCAGCGCGAGTGCCTTTTTTACGAGCAGAATGCTCTTATATATTCACTTGTTAATCGAATATGTATGTTATAGTCAGGTAGTGATCTTGGAAATTATAAGATGTCTAAGGGCTATATTGTCGAATATGTCTGTTACTCCATCGCCGTTTATATCAGCATTTTCCGGAGCTACAAGCTTTTCATTTTTCAAAAGATAGCGCTGATAGTGTACAAGATCTGAAACATCAATAACTCCATCGTTATTGACATCGCCAATAATAGCTTCCAATTCTGCATTTCCGTATACCGCTATCTCAGCTATGTTACAGAGGAAAACACTGTCCTTGTTCAGTGGACTTGATGGAGCTCCTGTAGGAACTTCGTAGCGGATATATCGAGCTGTAAGATTTTCAAAATCTTCTGTGGAATTCATTCTAAACGCAGGCTTATTTTCTACTGTGTATATTTTTTTCCAGTTCGTTCCGTCGGAAGAAACGCTGAAATATCCGCCAATCATACGGTATTCGTAATCTTCTCGCGGACAGTATGCGATTTTCTTGACAGTGCAGAGCTTTCCGAGGTCAAGTATGATATATCCACCCTCAAGTCCGTCGAAATAGGTGCTCATATCGTTGTCGCAAGCTTTTTCAACGGAGTTGGATTCGTCATCATGCCACGGGAGAGTTCCTGTGCACCCTTTTATGACAAGTTTTTCATATTCTGACTGTGATGATTGACTGTGTAGAGATCCGTATAGAGAAATTTCGGCAATATTAGCACAATAATCGCTGTCATTGTTGTATTCATTTTTTGGAGCGCCTGTGGGAACTTCATATCTCACATAACGAGCAGTTGTGTTGCCAGAAAGTGCTGTAACATAGTGCATACCAGAGGTCGGTTTGTCCTTTACAATGTATAGCGTCGTCCAATTTATACCATCTGTGGAAGCTTTGAACATTCCATCAGTCATGCGGTATTCATAACCGGCACGAGGAGCAAATCCTATTGCTGAGAGATCATAGATTTCTCCGAGGTCTGCCTGTACCCAGCCGTTTGAAACTCCATCAAAGAAGGTGGATATATTGCCATCAAAAGCTTTGGTATAGTTTGTTGAAGTATCACTCTTCCATGAATCAGAGCCACTGAGCATACCAGATGTAACTTTTATCTTGTCAGAAAGAGCTCCTCCGCCCTTTACTCCATCAATAATGAATGTTGTAACGGACTGCTTTGCAAGGGTAGCAGAAAGAGCTCCGCCTGATACGTTTATTATACCGATATCCTTCCAGTTTTCAGAATTGCTGGTTCGAATTGCCTGTGCAGTAGTTCCTGCACTGTCGAAGCTAGAAAGGTCAAATACCATATCCTTGTCGGAGGAGCCATCATTGGTTGCGACGATTACGAGCTTATTGTTCTTGGTATCAAGAGCTGCCATGCAGTTTCCGCTACACTTAAGCATAGTCATTCCAGGGCGAATGTAACGTGAGAACTGGCCCATAGCATAATACTTCTTTGTTAGGATTATTCTGTTATTGTCGTGGTCTGCAACAGCAAGTCCCCAATAGCCACCCTGAGTGTTTATCATGCCCTTATCCTTATTACCATTCATTCCAACTGAGGAAATGTGGTTGTCGATTACCTGCCACAAAATCCATGCGGAGGAATTGAGCTCGTTGCAGTCAAGAGTTATGCGGTCTGCAAGCCATAACGCTGCCCCCATTTCGCCTGCGTTTGTGCCAGCTGTAGAACCACCATCCACTTCACTCATCCAAAGGTTCCTGTCAGCGTTTATAGCAGTGTTTTTCAATTCAGCACGCTGACTTCCACCGTAGGTGTGAGTGTCAATACGACCGATAATAGACTTAGTGGTATCGGACAGCTTGTTCCATGAGCTAATTGCGGTGTCTATTACGGATTCATCGCAGGCACTGATAATTATATCATTTATGCCACGTTTTTTCAGCGATTTGGAGAGCTCCTGATATATTTTGTCCATTGATGAGCCCTGATCAAAGTGACATCCTTCCTGTTTGTTGCTGTAAGCGCCCCAGTAGTTTGTGTAGGGTTCATTCATCGGAGTTATGCTCTGTACATGTATTCCCCAGTCATTTTCGTAATGAGCTGTGACCTCTGCTAAGTATTCTGCAAAGTCGGTATATTTATCATCGCGGAGGTTATTGTTATTTGAGTCCTTTGCTCCAGAACTGCATCCACTGTTTGTCATATAGTATGGTGGAGAGTTTGAGAACATTTCCACTATCATATCATCACCTGCAGCCTCAATGCAGCGCTTGAGCACGTTTCGCTGATTTCCGTCAGCATTCCAGTCGTAGGTGACTGTGCCGTTGTTATATATCGTATAACCGGGCATGTTGGAGTCTGTTCTTGTTATGTGTGTATGGGATGGGTCATCTCCACCGCCAATGTTGAAACGGGCAATATTCAGTCCAAGTCCTTCAGTGCTGAAAAATGTTTCAGCAGCCTGTTGTGCAAGGGTGTCAGAATAGCCGATACGGTTTGCCCACCAGCAAAGGGAGGTTCCCCAGCCTTCGAACTTTCCGTTGTTGATATCATATGTATCATATGGGGATATGCTGACAATAGAAGCAGCTTCCGCTTTTGAATACGGAAAAGCAGTTACTATGGGAGTGAGCATGATCAGCGAAGCTGCTGTTGAGACCATGCGTCTAAAATATTTCATGTCGGATGCTCCTTTCGAGTATTTAATTTCAAATAATATGTTACTAACATTATAATGCATTTTTTGTCTGTTGTAAACATAAAAAATGACGATTATGATGAAATAATGATGTTATTTTCATTGAGCAAGGCTTTTTCTTTACACACTGAAACAATTGTGGTATAATTTAATGTGTTTTAAAAAGAAAGTCACTGCATGATGCGGATACGACTGCGGAAAGGAATAACTATGAGCGCTTACGTTGAATTTAAAAATGTAAAAAAGACATATAAAACGGGCGAGGTTGAGATACATGCCTTAAATGACGCTAGTTTTGAGATAAACAAGGGTGAATTTTGTATTATTGTCGGAGCTTCCGGTGCAGGAAAAACCACTATACTTAATATACTCGGCGGAATGGATACTCTTACAAGCGGCAGCGTCACACTTGATGGTACTGAGATATCGTCCCTCAGCAAGAGAAAGCTCACTGCTTACAGGCGCTATGACGTTGGTTTTGTTTTTCAGTTCTACAACCTTGTGCAGAACCTCACGGCTCTTGAAAATGTGGAGCTTGCTTCTCAGATTTGCCGCGACCCTCTTGACGCGAAAAAAGTTCTCAATCAGGTTGGACTTTCTGACCGTATAAAAAATTTCCCTGCACAGCTTTCTGGCGGTGAGCAGCAGCGTGTAGCTATTGCACGTGCACTTGCAAAAAATCCGAAATTACTTCTTTGTGACGAGCCTACGGGAGCTCTCGACTATGCAACTGGTAAGGCAGTATTGAAGCTTTTGCAGGATACCTGCCGTGAAAAGGGCATGACAGTGGTTGTTATCACTCACAATCAGGCTCTAACTCCTATGGCTGATCGAATTATTACTGTCAAGAACGGTACTGTTTCAGGCATTCGCATGAATGAAAAGCCTGCGGATATTTCGGAAATAGAGTGGTGAAGTTATGAGATCTGCTATAAAAAAGAATGCGCTTCGTGAGATCCGTGGTTCATTCGGACGTTTTTTTGCTATTTTAGCTATAATAGCTCTCGGTGTAGGATTCTTTACCGGAGTAAGGATAACAACCCCTGCTATGGTGGACACCGTAAACAGATTTCTCGATGAGTATCAGTTTTACGATTACAGGCTGATGTCTGCTATAGGCTGGACTGATGAGGATATTAAGGAATTCGCAGGTCGCGATGATGTGCGATGTGCCGAGGGAGCTTATTCTGCCGACTTCCTTTCGGCAGGAGATTCACAGTATGTTGTGAGAGCTCATTCTATCACTGATAATGTCAATAAGCTTAAACTAATATCGGGAAGAATGCCAGAAAAAGATGACGAATGTGTTCTTGAAAGTGGTAAATTCGGCATTAATACTACGATTACCATTGCAGGAAGCACTCCAGAGTCAATTAGAAAAAGATTCAAACACGAAGTCTATAATATCGTTGGTTGGGTCGAATCACCAATGTATATTAATTTTGAAAGAGGAAACTCATCACTTGGTAACGGTGAAGTGAAGCTTTTTGCTTATTTCCCGAAAGATGCTTTCGATATGGAGGTTTATACAGAGGCTTATGTACGCTTCAATCAGGACTATACCATTTATTCCGATGAGTATGAGGAATATGTGGATGGCAGGGAAGAACAATGGAAGGCTTTAGCACAGTCCCGCGTTGATATAAGGTTCGATAAGGTTTACAAAGAAGCTGATGAAAAGCTGCAGAACGCTAGAAAGGAGCTTGAGGACAAACGCATCGAGGGTAAGCAGAAGCTTGATGATGCTAAGAAGAGTCTGGACGATGGAAAGACTCAGCTTGACGAGCAGTTTGCTCAGCTCCAGCAGATAAAGGATGCTATGCCAGAGCAGTATGTTTCGGGTATGGAGCAGTATAACACGGCTTATGCTGATTACGAAAAGGGACTTTCGGAGTATGAGAGTTCTTTATCAGATTATGAAAAGCAGATAAAGGATGCGGAGGAGGAACTAAAAAGGGGAGAAAAAGATCTTGCTAAGCAGAAAAATCCTGACGTTTATGTTCTCGGAAGAAATACCAATATCGGCTATGCCTGCTTTGAAAGCGACTCTGATATAGTGGCGCAGGTCGCAAAGGTATTCCCTGTGTTCTTTATCCTTGTTGCTGCTCTGGTCTGCATGACTACCATGAGTCGCATGGTTGAGGAACAGCGTACTCAGATAGGTGGACTAAAAGCTCTTGGCTATTCTGAGGGTTCGGTCATGGGAAAGTACATGTTTTATTCAGGAATGGCTGCGATTCTTGGCTGCGTAATGGGCTATGGTACAGGTACCTATCTTTTCCCGAAAATAATTTGGAAAACATATACGCTTATGTACCTTAATCTTCCTATGAAATACGTTTTTAGCCGCGAGCTTGCCGTAATCGCACTTGTAGTATCACTCCTGTGCTCTGTTGGAGTAACATGGTTCAGTTGCCGTATGGAGCTTTCTGAGACAGCTGCGGCTCTTATGAGACCAAAGGCTCCGAAGCCTGGTAAACGTGTGTTCCTCGAATATGTTGGTTTTATTTGGAAAAGACTTAAATTCCTTAAAAAGGTTTCAATAAGAAATATTTTTCGCTATAAAAAACGTTTGTTTATGATGATTCTTGGCATTGGAGGCTGTATGGCTCTGCTTCTTACAGGTTTTGGCATAAAAGATTCCATTGCTGGCTTTGCGGATACGCAGTATGACGAGATACAGGTAGCTGACGCATCTGCTAATCTCAGAAAGACCGAGAACGGCGTTCCAGATGAACTTACAAAGCTTTTAGACGACAATACTGAGGATTACACCCTTCTGTATACAGGCTCGTGGAATCTTCTATATGGGAAGAAGGTAAAGAGCGTAACGCTGAATGCCGCTGAAAGTTTTGATGATATGGATATGTATTTCAGCCTTCACGACGTTAAGGGAAATACTCTCGCTCCTCCTGAAAAGGGCGAGGCTCTGGTAAGCCACAGTATTGCTGAACGCTATGGTATCAAAAAAGGCAGCATGATGAAGCTCAGAGATGATAATATGCGAGAACTCAATGTTAAGGTATCTGGTGTATTTGAAAACCATGTTTACAATGTGGTCTTCATGGGCAGAGATACTGTCTGCGAGCAACTGGGTGAGGATGTTCCACTGAATTATGCGTTCATTAATTTTGAGGATGGTGTTGACGTTAATGCGGCGCAAACTACCATATCAAAGGACAACAGAGTTATGCAAATGATAGTGTTTGAAACTCTAAAGGTAAGGCTCAGCAAGATGATGAGCAGACTGGACTATATTGTGCTTATCGTTATCATCTGTGCGGCAGGTCTTGCGTTTATCGTTCTTTATAACCTTACTAATATCAATATCACTGAGCGTCAGCGTGAAATTGCCACAATAAAGGTGCTTGGCTTTTTCAGGCGTGAAACTTCGGCTTATGTACTCCGTGAGAATCTTGCGCTCACAGCTATGGGTATCGTTGCTGGTGTCGGGCTTGGAATACTGCTTCACAGTTTCGTAATGGCGCAGATAAGGGTGGATCTTGTGGACTTCAGTGTGAAGATAGCTCCGAAAAGTTACCTTTACAGCGTTCTTCTTACCTTCCTTTTCACCATTACTGTTAATCTGTTCATGCAGATAAAACTGGAGCGTATAAACATGGCTGAATCACTTAAATCGGTTGAATAACTTAAATAATAGCTCAAAAATGTCTCTCATTCAATCAGGGGAGGCATTTTTTGTGCAATTCACCAAATATAGGGAAATAGTCCTTGTTGCTTATTGACTTTTTGTGCTGTTTATGCTATAATAAAAATGAACCAATAAAAGATAAAAGAGGTTCAAGGGGAAATGTATCGAGGTATTCGATAAGGAGAAAAATGAATGAATTACAAGATCAGAAGAGGCGTACTCAAAAAGTACAAAGACGAGAGAAACGTCACCGAGATCTTTGTTCCTGATGATGTAGGTATCATCGGTGAGGGAGCTTTTAACGGCTGTACTAATCTTGTAAGAGTCCTTTTACCCGGTACCGTTCAGCTTATTTCTGATACGGCATTTATCGGTTGTGAAAACCTGAAATGCATTGCTCTACCTGAAAGCACTATAAGGTTGGGCTGGTATGCGTTTAAGGGATGCCATAACCTATGCGAGCTTACTATTCCGTCAACTTTAAAAGAGATAGGAAAGCATGCATTTGCAGGATGCGACCATCTTGTATCGGTTAATGTACTGCATGAAGGCAGAATTTACAAGTTTGTACTCACTTCGGAACTCGATGACGAAAGGTGGCAGAAAATAAGACATTCTCTCCACCAGCTTGACAAGGCAATTGCGGTTTGATAATCCCACACCCCCGTCCGTAACAATGGGCGGGGTGTTTTTTTGAATTTATAATATAACATAAAGCCCGTTCAATGTTGAACGGGCTTGTTAATTACTTGTTCTGTTCGTATTTTGGCATTAGTTGGAGTTTGTGGAGATTTGCTTTGTGCATACGGTCTATCTTCTCCTTTATCTCGGGTACTGAACTAAGATCATCCTCGCCACGGATGTACTTGTCTAACATAGCGTATGTGAAGCCAAGGTTTTCCTCGTCTGTCTTGCCACAAAGTCCATCAATCGGTACCTTGTGCACAAGTTCTTTCGGAAGTCCGAGGAATTCTCCGACCTGCAATACCTCTGTTACAGTGAGGTCAGAAAGAGGAGAGAAATCGCCTGCTGCATCACCGTATTTAGTGGAGTATCCTACCCAATCTTCAGAGAGATTACAAGTATTGACTACTCTGCCGTTATTGCAGGCTGCTATTGCATAAAGAGTGGTCATTCTTATACGTGCAGGAGTGTTTACAATAGCCTGATTTGATGGCTCTACGTGCTTTTTCAGTTCGTTCATGAAAGAAGTTACGGTATCACCGATATTTACTGTATAGCTTTTTATGCCTAGAGTATTAACAAGCAGGTGACTGAAGGAAATATCAGCCTGTTCGCCCTGTGGCATTAAAACACCGATAACTCTGTCCTTGCCAAGTGCTTTTACGCATACTGCTGCGGCTACAGAACTGTCCTTACCGCCTGATATGCCGATAACTGCATTTGTTGTCGGTGAAGCTGTTTTCTCAAACAGATCGCGTACCCATTCAACTATTTCATTTGTAACTTTTTCTGCATTGAAATTATAGCTCATAATAATACCTCCACTCTTTTATGTGCTGACAATGCGGCAACGTGCCGTAGTCAGTGTTTTATTCCACCATTGCCTTCTTTATTGCAGCAAGAAGCTCGTCGTATGTCTCAAATGCGGGAAGTTCTGGATGCTCTTTTTTTATCTGTTCTGTGCTTCGGAAAAGGAAACCAGCCTTACTTGCTTCTATCATGCCAAGATCGTTGTAGCTATCGCCGCTTGCGATAGTATCATATCCTATTGACTGGAGTGCCTTTACTGTAGTGAGTTTTGATTTCTCACAACGCATTTTGAAACCTGTTATCTCGCCATTTTCAGCCACTTCGAGACTGTTGCAGAAAATAGTCGGCCATCCTAGCTTCTTCATGAGCGGTGCTGCAAATTGTGTGAAAGTATCGCTGATGATTATTACCTGACCAAGCTCACGTAGAGCATCAAGGAACTCCTTAGCACCTTCCATAGGCTCTATTTTTGCAATCGTATCCTGTATCTCTTTGAGTCCGAGACCATGCTCTTTGAGTACGCCAAGGCGCCAGTTCATGAGTTTATCGTAATCTGGCTCGTCTCGGGTAGTCTTTTTTAGCTCGGGAATGCCACTGGCTTCTGAAAAAGCTATCCATATCTCGGGCACAAGAACTCCCTCAAGATCAAGACAAGTTATATACATAATTAATTCCTCCGTTAAAAAATATCTTACCCTACCATTATACAACTTTTTACAGTATTTGTAAAGGAAAAATTGTGATACTATACTCATATTCACTGATAACAAAAGAACCCCGAAGTATTGGCTTCGGGGTATTATGAGTGTCAGTATGAAAGTACGGTATTAACAATTCCCTGGTAGAGATAACCAGTCTGACTTGCGAAGTCAAAGCCGAAATCCGCAGGGTTCTGAAGTTGCATTACAATAATATATGAGCCGTCGTAACCATAATCGCTGTAGTCCGTGTATTTTATCTTTTCTCCAGAACGGTCTGCAACGTTTCTAAGACAGCCTGTTATGTACAAGAAATCTCCGCGTCCTGTTTCAGCAGTTCCGGTTTTTGCGAAAAATTCATAATTTTCAGGTACATATACACCAATATTATTGGCAACAGCCCTCATGCATTCAAGGAGATTTTGGCGGTTCTCATCAGGAATGCTGGCTATTACTTCATATGGAGTCGTTCCTTTTGAACATTCCTTTGATGGTTCCGCAGTATCTACTACCTGCTGCACTACGAATGGTTTGACCATATCACCAAATACGGCCTCTCTGCCTAATGCTGCAAGATATATAGGGCAGGTCTGCACATACGACTGACCAAATGCGCTTCGGCGCAGGTCATCAAGGCAGTGAACCTCGATTCTATTTTCGATAGAACCAAAATCGCAGATTATAGGATCGCAGAAATGGAAAAGGCTGTTAAGTTCGCTGAGTACCTTTTCTGTTCCAAGCTCGTCGAAAGCTTTTGCAAAGAATATGTTGCTAGAGTTGACAAAGGCTGAATAAAGCGTTCTATCAGGAATAGGATAACCACCAATGTCATGATCCCAGTTTACAATAGTTGCTCCGCTGTCATTCCATTCTCCGTCGTCATAAAGTGATGTAATACCATTTCTGTCGGCGATGACTTCGGACATTATTTTGAAGCACGAACCAGGAGAAGCATTGGTGAAAGCCTTGTTTTCGAGAGCTCCTGACCACAGATCGTTTCTGTATTCTTCGTCTGCATAGTAAAGCTCTGGGTCATAAGTAGGGTAGGAGACTTCAGCGAGAATTGAGCCGTCCGTTCTAAGTACAACTATAGAGCCAGACATACCCATTTCTGCCATGTATGAGCTCAGAGCGGTCTGCACATTGGAATCAATAGTGAGTCTAACAGAGCTTCCCACGTCGTGATCTGCATTTATATGTGTTGGATTTGCTTTTTTGAGCAACCCAGCAAGTGAACTGTCCAATCCGTTTGATGCTTCGCTTATAAGATTACTGAATGAGTAGGCACAGTTTTCACCATAAAGGCGCTCGTCGTCTTCTCCCTTGGCATACGTGCCATATGTAACTAGATTAAGATTAGTATCGTAAATGTTTCCCCTGTATACAAGCGCTGTGGTTGTGGTAGTAGTCGTTTCTGCTGTTGCAGATGTAGTAATATTTTTTGAAAGGTCAGTATTGTGATGGACTTCTAATTGTCCGACCTCCGCTGTACAGGACGGAAACGTAATTGCCGCGACAGCTACGCCAATCAACGGCAGAAGTTTTGTTCCCCTGAAAATCATTTTGATTACCGTCCTCAGAAAAATTTGCATTTTCGCATCCCGAAAGATGCAGGAAAGTCATACTTTAATTATACATTTTTTTACATGATACGTCAATATGTTTCAAAAAATAAAATCAAAAAAAATGCCTGTTTTCGATGAAAAACTGTACTTTTCTTGACATAATATACTAAACGGATTATAATTAATGTATAATATACAAAGAATAGGAGTGCAGATTATGGCTTCAAGTAGAGAATACCTTGAGTTTGTTCTAGAACAGCTGTCAGAGGTTGGAAACATATCTTACAGAGCGATGATGGGGGAGTTCATTATCTATTGCCAGGGGAAGGTAGTAGGCGGTATCTATGATGACAGATTTCTGGTGAAGCCGACTGATTCAGCAAAGAAACTTATGCCTGAAGCGCCTTATGAGTTGCCATATGAGGGAGGAAGCAAAATGTTGCTAGTTGAGGATATCGACAATAGAATTTTCCTCAGAGAATTGCTGGAATGCATGGTGGAGGAACTGCCGTTGTCTAATAGAAGAAAGAAAACATAAAAAATAAACCCGAAACCATCATTAATCATATCATGATGGTTTCGGGTATTTTAGTTTGCAGTTGTTATTTCCCTAGAACTCTGTTAAGTATCTCACGATAGACTCCTGCAGACTGTGAAGCAAACTCAAATCCGTGTTCTGCTGGATTCTGTATTTCCATAACTACAACATACGAGCCTGATTCACCATAATTATCGTAGTTTTCCCAGCTCTGAGCGCCGTTATCATTGTAGTTCTTTGCACAGCCAGTGATGTAAAGGAAATCACCGAGCCAACCCTCAGCTGTGCCTGTTTTGGCATAGAAGCTGTAACCTTCTGGAACATATACTCCTATGTCAGCGCCAACAGAACCCATTACGCTGAGAAGATTATCTCTGCATTCTGCTGGAATAGATGCTATAACATCGTTTGCCTTTGAGCCACTGCCTATAATTTTGTTTACGTCGGAGCTATCAACTATGCCTTTCATTACGAACGGAGTTACCATATCACCGAAAACAGCTTCTCTGCCGAGAGCAGCAAGGAAAATAGGGCAGGTTAGCACCTTTGACTGACCGAATGCACTTCTGCGTAGATCATCTATATCTTCTATCTCGATATTATTGCTGAGATCGCCGAAATCGCAGTGAATATCGTCGGAATCATCCTTCCCAAAGTGGAAAATAGTTTTTAGGTCGCTTAGAACAGTTTCCTCTCCAATCGTTTCAAAGGCTTTTGCAAAGAAAATGTTGCTGGAGTTGATGAATGCGGAGTTAAGGGAACGGTTGGGTATAGGATAGCTACTTTTGTTAGTTTTGTGATCCCAGTTGACAATAGGGTGATCATTGCCAAAGTCCCATGTTCCGTCATCATAGAGGGAATATATTCCGTGTCTGTCCGCAAGCACTTCCGACATTATTTTAAAGCATGAACCGGGTTCGTAGTTGCTGAAAGCTTTGTTTCCTACATTTCCCCAAGCTAGATCCTCGTTGTATTTCTGATCTTCGATTGTATTTGGGTCGTATGAAGGATAGCTTACTTGCGCCATGATAGATCCGTCTGTTCTGAGAACTACAACAGCTCCTACGAGATTAATGCTTTCCATATAGCTGTAAATATCATTCTGGACATCACCGTCAATTGTAAGTTTTATAGATTGACAGCTGTCATCTCCTGTTGGAGTTGAAAGAATCTTTTCAAAAGCTGTATCATATCCGTCAGACATTGTCGAGATTATATTGGCAAATGATACTGCATAATCGCTTGCAAATGCTCTGCGTTTGCCATCTTCTGCGTCGGAAACGAGTAGATGGCCCTTTGAATCAAAGATATTTCCTTTTGCGCCATTGTTCTGTGGGAGAGTTGTTTCTGTTTCGGTTTCTGTGACATCTTCCGTAGCTACAGTTGAAGATGAAGTCGTTGTTTCTGCATCTTCTTTCAAATCAACTTTCCCTACTGGGGATGAACCACATGAAGAAAGTGAAGCAAGAATTGCTATTGATGCTGTAAAAGCAGTGATTTTATTCGTTATCATTTCTGATTTCCTTTAATTATATTATTAGCGGAAAAAGAGATTTATATTTCAGAGCGTACAACTCATATATAAATACCTTTTTGACATTGATAATGATATCATATATTACGTAGTTTGTCAATAAAAAATGGGGTCTTAAAAACAGCTCCCCAAAACAACACGTTTACCTCTTCAAGTAAAATTTGAAGGGGCAAACGCTTTTTTTATGAGAATTTTTGAAAACTTCTCGAAATTTTCAAAAACAGGGTGTAACGAAGAAAAAATGCTTTTTTCGTGCTGATCAAGATATATTTTATTGATAGTTCAGGCGAATTTCAAAGCTGCTTGTTTCTTTAAAATGATACTTATGGAGGTTGAAATGAGGTTTTGAGTTTTTGTGGCTTTTGGCAACGTCTGATAAATGTCAGTATTTCGAAGTGAAATCGCACATCCTCATATAATTATACTATTCTTTAACTGTGCTGTATACATTAGTGTGTGTCTGAGGTTTTACTCCATGATACTATGAATCGCGGTAATCTCATTATGAAAGTGAATGTCAGTTTTGATTATGTCTCTTCTAATGTAAATATTCTGTAAATGATATAGGAAATCATTGACAGTCATATGAATATATTGTACAATAAAGTTGTACATTTATATTCACAAATCTTATCTAAAACTGGAGGGAATAACATGAAATTTAAAAAGATTATCACAGGACTATTAAGTGTTTGCTTGATGGGAATGAGTCTCCCTGCAATAACAGTAAATGCAGACAATTCGACATATATAAGTGACATTAAGGTTGTCGGAGCCGGTTCTGAAACAGATGCAAAAAAGATACTTTCAGACGAAGGCTATACAATTATAGATTATGACCTTAACAAAAACTGCAGTAGTTCAAGCGACAAGATTTTTCTTGGATATAAAAAAAGCACGAACGTAAACGATGCAATAAAAGACATTGTCATAATAGACGAGGATTCCAAAATTTCAGATAAGCAGAAGGAAGTAAACGGAATATCTTATGATCTCTGCCCCTATGACGGAGGCAGCCATTTTTGCGGGCTAAACGGCGATCTGAACAGTAATGCTGGCGGTGATTACATATATATTTACTATACAAAGAACAGCTCTCTGACTTCAGCCATAACAGGCATTTCGTTTGATGCTGATTCAGCCAACGCAGTCAGTGGCGTTGATCTGAATAGTGGTGCTTCCAACAGCAGCGGTGAACTGACTCCGATATATATGCACCTTTCATACACGCAAAATCATAGTCCAGTCCAAACTCATAGTAATACAGCCTCAGGAAAAAGTGACTTTGGTTTTGAAATAAAGATCAGCGTTGATAATACAGTGATCCATTACGGTTCCGAAGTCAATATATCTGCCGAGATCAAAGGCGATGTACCTGCCGACGCATGGATAACTTTTGTTCCGTCGGATATCGCACATACGGAAAAGGACGGCGACGATAATAACATTGGTTGTGTACGTCTCAAAGACATAAAAAATGGTTTAGTGACACTGACAGCTCCGACAAAGCTTGGATCATTTGATATACGTGTTTATGACGGTGATTCTTCCGATATCGCAAAAGAGATAGCCTATCTGCCTGTAGTTATAAAATATGCACCTGATCTCAAGGTCGGCATAGATGTTGAAAGCAGATATGTTCAGGCAGGTGCTCCTGTGGATATAAACGTGGATATCAGTGGATTTGTGCCGAATGATGCGTGGCTATCTTTTGTTCCGTGTGATGTACCGCATACAGAAAAAGACGGAGACGATAATAACATTGGATGTGTATACCTCAAGAACATTGAGAATGGCGTGGCAACACTGACAGCTCCGTCACAGCTTGGAACATTTGATATACGTGTATATAATGGTGATATTGAGAATGTTGCATCGGAAATTGCCTATAAGACAGTATATCTTACTAAAGCTCCCGGATTGTCTGTGGTTCTTCGTGTTGATAATAAACAGGTGAAGCCTAATGAGGATATGACGATATACACAGACATAACAGGAGACATTCCTAAAGACGCATGGATAACCTTTGTTCCGTCGGATATTCCTCATACAGAAAAAGACGGCGATGATAACAACGGTAGCTGGATATATCTGAAGGATATAGAGGGCGGAAAAGCTGTATTAAAAACTCCCTCTGGAATTGGAGACTATGATATCCGTGTATATGATGGTGAGAACGGTATTGCATCTGAGATAGCCTGTCTTCAGATATTTATTACAGAAGAACCTGCTTCTGTAACAGGCTCATCAATGGGAGACCTTAACTCTGACGGAGTATTTAATGTAGCTGATGTGGTGCTTTTGCAGAAATGGTTGTTAGCCGACATAGAAACATATCTCCCAAGCTGGAAAAGCGCTGATTTCATATCAGATAATAAGCTTGATGTATTTGATCTTTGCAGTATGAGACGAGCACTTGTTTCGTCTTCAAAATAAAATGCTTTCGCTTATACATGATTCCATTAAGACAGATTAATAATATCAGAGATAAAAGTATATACAAGAAAGGGATGTAAAAAACTAAGTCCATTAAAAAGATATCAGCCAGAATATGTTTACTCGTTTTTCTGTGCTTTATCGTTAAGGAGCTTCCGTGCAATATGTTCGCTGAAAAACTCTATCAGCGGTCCCATAAAAAAAGCAGTTATTATTGTTCCGATACCTGCGATAGTGGGAATTTTCCTGAGCTGACCGCCTCCTGCGATAAACATTAAAGAACCTAGAACTACGCAACATACGTCAGTACAGATACGTATGAATTTGAATTTCCCAATCTTCCACTTGTTGGCCATTATCAGCGCTACAGCATCATATGTGGAAACTCCAAGGTCTGCAGTAATGTAAAGAGATGAACCGATACATATGATGATTATACCGACTATCAGAAAAATGACACGAAGCGGCATTGATGGCTCTGGGACAAGCCAGCGCAGAAGTTTGTATGAGTATTCTGTTACATAGCCCAGCAGGAAAAGGTTGATAAAGGTGGCAATACCTATGTAGTGTCTGTCGAAAATGAGGCTGAATGTCAGCAGAATAGCATTGACGATGACATACAAGGTGCCAAAGCTGATTGGTATGAGCTTGCTTATGCCGCTCATGAAGGACTGGAAGGGATCAACGCCAAAGGCTGCCATTTTGAAAATAGCAACGCTTACTGCGCCAGCCATGACGCCTAAAATGGACATAATAATTCTTTTTTTCATGATTTCTCTCTTTTCTTTCTTAATAATACTGATTGATTATATCACAGCTTTATAGCATAAGTCTACCCGAAAATTGTGATGCTGTTAACTAAAAATGCGGTTTTGGGGCAAAATATTTACTTATTTGCATTCAAAAAAGGTAGCCATTCTGGCTAGTGTCATAAATCTAAGAAAAGCAAAATGGTCACAGGAATCAGTAATGCTATTTTTGATTTTAATTCTTTTTCATTACAAATTCCTTACATTAATTGTATCCCCCTGTTTTGTACAGTAATATACGAACTTTTTATATTATACGCTGTACTGTTGGCAAAAGTCAAGATAATTGTATGTACCATAAAAGCTTCCTCTTTTCCAATCAACAATAGTGCAGTTAGCTCATTTGATGAAGTGAAGCACTTTATTACTGATAAAACGATATTTCTGAAGATGTTATTAGAAAAAATACTCATCAAGAATCATATTCATAATAAATGTGAACCTTTCTTATAAGCAGTCAAACATGATTAATTCGAGCTCCAACGAACTACCATAGAGTTCTTGTCTGATGCTGTGCAAGTTCCTTAGACCGCTATATTTCGCAAAAAATGACTTGACTAGACCTTTGATTTTCTATATAATTAATTTATCAAATTATATAGGAGGTAAATTATGAGAATCCAATCCAAAAAGCTGATATCGTTTTTAACTTCTACATCAATGACAATATCAGCACTATCACTATCCGGTTTCAGCGCATATGCAGAAACAAACAGCACATCACCCCAAACGTCAGAAAACCAATATTCCAAAAGTTCGGAATACACATCCTCCAAGGCCTATTGCGATGCGGAGACTGCTTATGTCAGTGAAGATCTGACTTCTTATGCAAAATATTTCAATATTGGTTCAGGCCAAATTGATTCTGAAGGTATCCATAAAAAGTCAGAATCAAAGAATAAGTTTATTTATGGCAATGAAGGTACTATTACAGGAGTATGCGGATACGCAGAAGATGAAAATGGGGAAATCATTTATTATGAAAATGATAATGGTGAGAAAGAAGGTGTTCCTACAACTTTCTATTATATCTTTCCTGATGCAGAATATGAAAATACTTGCTTTATTTACGGCGGTGTAATCAACGCTATTAATGAACTCCCTGAAGATGTTGAAAAAATCGTTATTTCGGATACACAAACCGAGTTTGATGAAGACGTTAGATTCAGTTCTTTTCATAATTTAAAGAGTGTTGACCTCAGCGTAATGAATATTACCGAACTTCCAAGTTCTATATTTGCTAACTGCGCAACTCTTGAGGAAATAAAACTTCCGCTAAATTTAGAAAGAATCGGTCGTGAAGCATTCATTAACTGTATCAGCCTTAAAGAAATCAAACTGCCTGACAGTGTAAAATTCATTAACAGACAAGCTTTTAACAGGTCGGGGCTCACATCGTTTACTGCTCCATCAAACCTCAAGGAGATCGGCGTTGATGCATTTAACAGTTGTTTTGATTTAAAAGAAATCAATCTCAATGATGGTTTGGAGTATATAGGATCAAGAGCATTTTGTTCAAATTATGCAGACAAACGATTACCGTATACGAATATCGACATTCCTTCAACAGTAAAAATAATGGGATATGATATAGTATTTGGTAATAGTGACTTACAAACTGTTATTATTAATTCTGATTTTGATATTGTTGACGACACATCTTTTCAAACATGGGAATATGATGAAGAAAATAAACATAAGCCATTAAATGATAATTATCGCAGATCGCCATTTAAATCTAACGATTCTATAAATAAAGTTGTGTTCAGCGAAGGTGTTACAAAAATAAATGACGGACTACTCGAATACAGAGAGTCAGTGTCACAGATCAGCCTTCCGAGCACATTAAAAGAGATAGGCAGCTATGCTTTTTCCGATACTGGAATAACTGAAATATCTCTTCCAAACGGATTGGAATCTATCGGTGAACACGCTTTTAATTCAACGGGATTAAGTTCCGTTGCTTTCCCTGATAGTTTAAAGACTATTGGCGAAGCTTCTTTCAATAACACGGCTTTAACCTCCATTAGTTTACCTGATGGTTTAGAGTCCATTGGGTATTCAGCTTTTTCAGTTACCGGTCTTTCTGAGGTTAATATTCCAAAAAGCGTAAGCAGCATCGAAAGTTATGCTTTTTCAAACACTTACTTGTTACAAAGCATTACTATTAACAATCGTGATTGCGTAATAGGTGAAGAAATTGTAACAAAGCGAAAAGATGAAAAGAATATAATTGTTTACGGCCATGATGATTCAACAGCTCAGAAATATGCTTTAGCTCATAAAGACTATATTACTTTCATTTCTCTTGACCAAAAGCCAGCAGAGACAACAACCACCACAACTTCTGTTACAACCACGACAACCTCAGCTGCT
>JAFZYX010000068.1 GCA_017616055.1 Ruminococcus sp. | reverse complement strand
TGAGACAGTCTTATCGGGGTTAAGATTTAATAAAAGGAGGACTGTAACATGAAAAATAAAAGAATTATGGCAGCAATAACGGCTGCACTCCTAGTTGGAGGATCATTAACAACAGTTACACTGCCAACTAATGCAGCACAACATGTTTCATGCATAACAGTAGAAACTGATGAATTTACCAAGCCAGAAAGTTATACTCAGTTTGGAATAATATATGATATTTACAAGGATCACGCGGCAGTAAGGTCGCTGACATCTGAATATCGTGAAAAAACAGAAAAATTTGACATCGTTATACCAGATACAATTAAGGGCGTACCTGTTACAGAAATTAACGGAACCGCTATCTATGGCACTAAGATTGAGAACGTTTCGTTCGGAAGAAACATTAAAACTATCGGAAGCTACGCTTTTGAAGGCTGCACTGAGCTCAGAAGCATAGAGCTACCTGAAGAGCTTGAATATATCGGCAGCGGCGCTTTCTATCGTTGTGAGAAAATGGAAAAGATAATGTTTAACAGAAAGCTTATCAGCATAGGAAGAAATGCTTTCGCGCTATGTTCGGAGCTTACCTCTGTGCAGTTTCCTGACAGCCTTGTCAAAATTGACGAAAGTGCTTTTGAGAGCTGCACTTCCATATCAGAGATAAGTTTCGGCAGAGGGCTAGAGTTTGTCGGTGAAAATGCTTTTCAAAAGTGTGAGGCTCTCAAAAATATCAAACTTGGCGACAGAATCAAGACACTGGGTTGTAATGCGTTTTACGATAAGAACATGAGCAGTTTTGAGATACCTGCAAGTGTTGGTATACTTAACGGTTGTCCTTTATCGGCATATAAAAGCGATGATGAGCCGAAGGAAGAGGATACTGTTATAATAATCAAGAATCCGAATTGCATTCTGAGAGAAAATCTCAGCGATTGGAGTAGCTTTATAATCGTCTGCTCAGAGGGCTCTGTTGCGCAGTCATTTGCAGAGGAGAACGGAATAAGATTCTGCACTCCTGAGCAGTATGCAAAAGGCGAGTACGAAAAGAAGCTTGATTCGACACAGATGAAAAAACGTGAAATCTTCAGTAATGAAAACATACGCTGGTGCAAAGCTGACGAAGGTTATGAGATATTTGACATCAGAATGAATGACGGCGAAGAAATAATCATTCCAGACGAAATAGACGGAGTTCCAGTTGTTGCGGTCAGCAATTACGTTGGTAGCAACAGGAACAATGCCAAGGTTAAGAAGGTTCAGATTGGAAATAATGTCCGGACAGTATGGGATGGTTCATTTTATTCGTTCCCTGCACTTGAAGAGGTAGTTATCGGCAAAAGCCTTGAAAAGATTAATATGTATACATTTTATGGATGCCAGTATCTAAAAAAGATAACTTTTGAGGAAGGCTGTAATTTGAAAACTATCAGTTCATCCGCAATCTATGCAGATGAGCTGAAAAGACTAGTTCTGCCAGAGAGTGTTGAATACGTGGAAAGAATGGCTGTTAACTCAACATATCGCGACGAGGTTGATGGTTTAAGAGTTGCAGTTCTCAATCCAGACTGTTACTTAGAGCCGAGTTCAATAAGAGGTAATAATAAGACAATAATTTTTGGCTATAAGGACTCCACAGCAGAGAAGTATGCAAGCGATTATGGCCTCAAATTCATGAGACTTGATCCTGATAAGGAATTTGACGAATCCATGCTGGAGATTGACGTTGAGGATATACCAGTAAGCTATGATGATCGTACTGCGGGCGATGCCAACTGTAATGGTCAGATTGAAATGGGTGATGCTGTCCGTATCATGCAGGCTCTTGCAAATCCTGATAAATATGGTCTCAATGGTAGTGATGAAAGACATATTACCAAACAGGGTGTTATAAACGGGGATGTTTATCAGCCGGGAACAGGAATTACTTCACTGGATGCGTTGTGGATACAGGGCTATATTGTTGGAGATTATAAAACACTTTAATGTAATGAAAAATGCGTAAAGGAATTTCCTTTACGCATTTTTGTCGCAAATAACAAGAGCGTGAGAAATCACGCCCTTGATTTTTAAAGATTAGAATGAAAAGTACGGGAAATGACGTCATCCTGCTGTTCTTTTGTGAGCTTTACGAAGTTTACTGCGTATCCCGAAACTCTTACGGTGAGCTGCGGATACTTTTCAGGGTGAGCCTGCGCGTCAAGGAGAGTTTCGCGTGTAAAAACGTTTACGTTAAGGTGGTGTCCACCCTTTTCAACGTAGCCGTCAAGAAGCTCAATAAGGTTATCGACCTGTTTCTGGTTATCCATTTATATTCCTCCTGTTACTTAAATGTGCATTATTAACTGATCATAGATCAGTGTCATCTGGCTCAAGTTCAGTTGGTTGGCAACAGGCACCCTTAGTGCCGCATATATCCGTGCTTTTTACGTTATCTACTTTCAGCTCTGAGCCGTTTCCAGATACTATATTTACATGACCGCTGCCCTGTGACATGAGCTGATCTATAAGGTCTGCAAGCTCAGCAGGGGCGTTTGTTTTTTCAGGAGATGTCATATCATTCACCTCTGAGTTTATCAAGGTCGAGATCTCCTGCAAATACTTCCATATCTTTTCCAAGTGCATCGGGAACTATGGAGAATGTGTTGGAGATACCGTCCTGTGCATGTCTGAAGGGCAGTTTGGCTACGGATGAGAGGGAAGCTACCGCGCCATGAGTATCTCTTCCGTGCATTGGGTTAGCTCCCGGAGCGAGTGGCACGCCCTGCTTTCTTCCGTCGGGAGTATTACCTGTCTTTTTGCCGTAAACCACATTTGATGTGATAGTGAGGATAGACATTGTAGGAACACTGTCACGGTAGGTGTGGTGCTTTCTTACGCAGTCCATAAATCTGCGTACCACTTCTACTGCCAACTGGTCAACACGATCGTCGTTGTTGCCATATTTCGGGAAGTCACCCTCTATCTCGTAGTCAACAACTACGTTCTTTGTAACGCTTGTGACGTTGCCTGCCTTGTCCTTTATTTCGATGTCTCTGCGAACAGGTTTTACCTTTGCATATTTTATAGCAGAAAGTGAATCAGCAACTACTGAAAGTCCTGCGATGCCTGTTGCAAAGTAGCGCTTTACGTCTCTGTCATGGAGAGCCATCTGAAGTCTCTCATAACTGTATTTATCGTGCATATAGTGGATAACGTTGAGAGTGTTAACGTAGAGCCCTGCAAGCCACTCCATCATATCCATGTATTTTTCCCAAACATCATCGAAATCAAGGTATTCCGAATCAACAGGTCTGAACTTAGGACCTACCTGTATGCCTAGGCGCTCGTCAATACCGCCGTTTATAGCGTAGAGGAGGCACTTTGCAAGATTTGCTCTGGCTCCGAAGAATTGCATTTCCTTGCCTACTACCATAGATGATACACAGCATGCTATAGCATAATCGTCACCATGCACTACCCTCATCATATCGTCGTTTTCATACTGTATGGATGATGTCTTGATAGACATTTTAGCACAGTATTCCTTGAATTTTCTCGGAAGCTTTGTTGACCAGAGTATAGTCATGTTCGGTTCGGGAGCAGTGCCGAGATTTTCAAGAGTGTGAAGATATCGGAAGCTGTTTTTGGTTACAAGGTGGTGACCGTCAACGTCAACACCGCCGATAGATTCTGTTATCCATGTGGGATCTCCTGAGAAGAGCTCATTGTACTCGGGGGTACGTGCGAACTTCACGATACGGAGTTTCATGATGAAGTGGTCAATAAGCTCCTGAGCCTGTTCCTCGGTGATGAGTCCTTTATCAAGGTCACGCTGAATGAATATATCAAGGAAAGTTGATGTTCTTCCGAGAGACATTGCTGCACCGTTTTGCTCCTTTACAGCAGCTAGATAGCCGAAGTAAAGCCACTGAACGGCTTCTTTAGCATTAGCAGCAGGTTTTGAGATGTCAAAACCATATATTTCTCCCAGTTTTTTCAGCTCCTGCAATGCGCGGACTTGTTCTGCAAGTTCCTCTCGGAGGCGGATATTTTTTGAAGTCATTCTCACAAGTGAAGTATCTATCTGGTGCTTTTTGTCCTCAATGAGCCTGTCCACACCATAGAGGGCAACTCGTCTGTAGTCGCCTATGATACGTCCTCTGCCGTAGGCGTCGGGAAGTCCGGTGAGTATAGCAGAATGACGTGCCAGTCTCATTTCAGGAGTGTACGCGTCGAATACGCCCTGATTGTGTGTCTTCCTGTACTTTGTGAAAATCTCAACTACCTCGGGATCAACTTCGTAGCCATATTCCTTGCAAGCCTGCTGAGCCATACGGATACCGCCGAAAGGCTGTAAAGAGCGCTTGAAAGGTTTGTCGGTCTGAAGTCCTACGATCTGCTCCAGGTCTTTATTTAGATAGCCTGCATCGTGTGAAGTTATTGTTGATATGATCTTAGTGTCCATGTCGAGGACTCCGCCAGCTTCGCGTTCCTGACGTGAAAGATCCATGATCTGTTCCCACAGTTTCTTTGTGGCTTCTGTAGGACCTGCGAGAAAGCTTTCATCGCCCTCATAAGGAGTGTAATTCTTTTTAATGAAGTCTCTGACATTTATGGAACTGCTGCTCCAGCGTCCTTCTGTGAAACCGTCCCATTCCTTAGCCCATGAATTGACCATAACACATTACTCCTTTAAATTTTAATATCTATAGTAATCTTACCACTTTGCTTCATGATTGTCAAACCGAATGTTGTACGAAAAAACTGAAAAAGGGGCTATTTCGTTTTATCAGATTACAAAGTCAGCTCCTCGTTGAGAAAGAGGATACAATGCTTTACGGTGAATAGAAGAATTTCGCGGCATGAAATCTGCCGCGTATCAAAATGTTGAAAAATTGTTTGAGTGATTTGTGCATTTGATAGAACTTCAAGATGAACTGGCTTGATAGCTTAGAAGTTGATGTTTGATTCACTCGTTTACTGTATATCAGGTGAGCTTGTCGTATATTGTTTGTAGAAATTATCAGCTGTCAGCTAGTAATGATATTTTACGAATGCCTGAGAATCATGTTCTAGTCTTCGATATATTCGGCAACTGCATCATGTAACTCGATAAATGGATCTTTCTTTAAGGATTCTCATGTAGCTGTATTAATTATATCCAGTCTTCCGAGACTGAATTCACTGTAGCCATCTATAAGCTCCAATATGCGGTAAATAATTTCCGAAGTCACGGAGTTGAGTTCTTCTTCTTTTGATGCGTGTTTTTCAAATAATGCAAAAGTAACGCAGTTTTCACGGCTATTTTTTATCGCTTTAAAAAAATCTGTTTTGAAACGATTCATATTATTTCTTTTTTGATTGTTTCTGTTTCTTTAGCTTTTTTGCAGCTTTAACAGAAGGCTTATCGCAGCTTGCTTCGGGAGATGCTATACCGAGTTCCTCTTCCTTGCTTTCTAGGACGCGGAAACTTAGCTTATAAAATGTGGCTGTCAACGGAACACCAAGTATCATACCTAGAACACCGAAAAGTCCACCGCCTATGGTAACTGCTGCGAGAGTCCATATGCTTGGAAGCCCAACACTGCCTCCGACTACTCTTGGGTATATGATATTTCCTTCGAACTGCTGTAGAACGATAAGGAAAATAACGAATATCAATGCCTGCATAGGGTTAACGGTAAGGATTATGAAAGCGCTTATTCCTGCACCGAGGAAAGCTCCGACTATAGGGATAAATGCAGTAACACCTACAAGAGTTCCAGACATTGCCGCATATGGCAGCCTAAGCAGTTTCATTCCTATGAAGCAGAGTGAGCCGAGA